>NZ_JBQKJR010000013.1:0-61156 GCF_052117165.1 Agathobaculum sp. LCP25S3_E8 | reverse complement strand
CGTTCGACTTGCATGTGTTAGGCACGCCGCCAGCGTTCATCCTGAGCCAGGATCAAACTCTCTAAAAATTGTATCGAAAGAGCCGAAGCTCATCCAATCGACTTTAGAGTCCGACGTGTCACTTTATTTTAAGTGGAGTTGTGACTTCCACCGATTTACCAAGAGTAAAACTCTTAGAATTTCAGGTTCGCACTACACTCGATTTCTTAAGAAACCAAGTCAAGCTTTCTCGTTGTTTAATTTACAAGGTACAATCCGCTGTTTTCGAGGACTTTTCAGAACTTTTCGAAGCTCTTTACCGTTCTCGGTGACAGCTTATTTATTATATCAGGTTGAATTCGGTTTGTCAAGAAGTTTTTTCAACTTTTTTCAAACTCTTTTCGACCCGTGCCGTTTCTTGTCGAAACAGCCTATTTAGTATATCAAACCGAGAAGTATTTGTCAAGAACTTTTTTCATTTCTTTCAAATTCTTTCCGATTTGGCGGCCTCTCACCGAAGCAGCTCGATTAGTATACTACCTCTATCACCTTTTGTCAACACCTTTTTACACGTTTTTTTCTTTTTCGCAACAAGATGTTTCATGACATTGCAATAGAACGCAAACTGCTGATATGTCATCCGCTCAGCCTCCCATCTGTTTACATGAACTCAGCATTGGACTGCATGATGTTTTTATTCTACATCATACCGGAGGTCTGTGCTTTTCTTTTGTTCCCCCATAAACACATGTGCTTAAAAAAGATTCATGCATGTTTTTTGCAGGACCACAAAACAATGCCGCCCGTTTTCCAACGGGCGGCATATCACTTTACTTATGTCGATTCCACTTATGCCTGTTTCATCAATTCGGCAAGTACCATAACCTTATCTACATTTCCCTCAACTGTAATTTTCCCTTCTGCAAGCGCAACCTGAGGAATCAGTTTACCATTGAGGATTTTTTCCATATTTGTCAAGCTACCGGAAACACAAGCGTCACGGTCAATATACTCATACGGCATAACAGACAACACACCATTGAGAATCTCGATGTAAAAAACGCCCGTAACTTTACCGGTCAGATTGAACTGAACCGCTACTTTTCCCTGCGTTCCAGCAATATCCGCTTTGCTAAGCTTGCTATAGATTTTACCAATCAACTGATCTACGGTCATTGGAATCGCCCCCTGCTCGTATTTGTAATTCTATTATACTTTTTTTTTGAAAAAAAGCAAGTATCTTCTAGTACTTTATCAGGTAAAATCTATAGTCCATTACTTTTCAGCTTTTTCGGATGAACTGGTGATGGCAATGCGGGCAAGTGATATTGATTTTCCCTCTGCCGCGCGGCACACGCAGCCGCTGCTTACACTGCGGGCATTTGAAATAGCGATGTGTCTTTCTATCTCGAAAACGCGCGAGCATATTGCGCAGCCGATTGGAAACCGGCCCCCATCGCCGCAGAAACCACTGGTTCTCCGCGTAGCGAGCCTGAATATTGCGCGAAAACATACGGAAATAGCATAAAATCAGCAGCGCGAGAACGAAGATACCAACCCATCTCCATCTGCTAATCCATTCCACAACAATCAGCACCAAGCCAAGCAGAAGTAATGCATTATTCAGTTGATCGCTTCCGTATCTTCCTGCCATAAAACGGCGCAAAAAATCCATCACTCGACCGCTTCCTTTCCAACGTGGTCATACATGAGGGCAAGCACTTCATCCCGTCCATTTCCCTTTTCGGCCGAAAACGGAATAACCGGCACTTCCTCCGGCAGTAAAAGCGTCTGACGAATCTCCGCCAGATTTCCCTCCAGCTGACTTTTTTTGATTTTATCCAGCTTATTAGCAATCACAACCCAAGGCTTTTCGGATGCACGAAACCATTCCGCCATGGTCACGTCATCCCGTGTCGGTTTATGCCGGATATCCACGATTTGCACACCCAGCGTGAGCAGGTCCATCGCAAAATAGGATTCCATTAACGCACCCCAGCGCTGCTGCTCCGCTTTGGATACGCGCGCATAGCCATACCCCGGCAAATCGACCAGATACATTTTCCGGTCAATCAAAAAATAGTTGATGTGTATGGTTTTTCCAGGCTGTGCACTAACTCTGGCAAAGTTTTTGCGATTGAGCAGCTTATTGATTACCGAACTCTTTCCGACATTGGATTTGCCCGCGAAAACAATCTGCGGCAACGCATCCTTCGGAAAATCACTCTCTTTGACCGCTGAGCGTAAAAACTCTACATTATGCAGATTAAGTGCCGGTTTTTGTTTGTCCATCATTGCATCACCGCCGTTGCCGTCGTGTCGGACTGTCGCGTCACCGGATTGCGCGATGTTTTCTTTCTTTTGCGCGGCCGGCGCGTAAAGTCGATTGCAGTCTCCATCACCGTATCCATGTGCGCAGCCGTGACAAACTCCAGCTTCTCCCGCACCACCGGTTCAATATCCTGCAAATCCGACTCGTTATCCTTCGGGATAACGACCGTACGGATACCCGCGCGGTAAGCTGCCATGGTTTTTTCCCGCAAGCCGCCAATCGGCAGCACACGTCCGCGCAGCGTAACCTCACCGGTCATCGCTACGTCGTGACGCACTGGTGCTTCAGTCAGTGCAGACACCAGTGCCGTTGTGATGGTCACACCTGCAGAGGGGCCATCTTTCGGCACCGCCGCCTCCGGGAAATGGATATGCAGGTCGTTGTCCTTATAGAACATCGGGTCGATGGAAAGCTCATTTGCACGCGAACGAACAAACGTCACCGCCGCCTTAGCGCTTTCCTGCATCACTGTACCCAGATTACCGGTCACCTCAATCTTACCCGTACCGGGAACAACAGCGACTTCTACCTCCAACATTTCACCGCCGACACTCGTCCATGCAAGACCGCTGACAATGCCTACCTCGTCCTTTTTGGTTACGACATCGTCCTTATATCGTGCAACGCCCAGCAGGTCCTCCAAATTCTTCTCTGACACCGTCAGACGACGCCCGCCGTCCGTGATATGCTTGGCCGCCTTTCGGCAGATTTTCGCCAATAACTGTTCCAAACGGCGCACACCCGCTTCGCGCGTGTACCGTGAAATGACCAGTCCCAGCATTTTCTCGGAAATCACGAGCTGTCCCTTATGCAGCCCATGCTTTTCCATCTGCTTGGGCAGCAGATGATGCAACGCTATCTGTCGCTTCTCCTCCTCCGTATACGAGGACAGTTCTATAACCTCCATGCGGTCCAGCAACGGACGCGGCACGGTGGACAGATCATTTGCCGTAGTCAGGAACAGCACATCCGACAGGTCAAATGGCAGCTCGACATAATGGTCACGGAATGCGACATTCTGCTCGGTGTCCAATACCTCCAGCATGGCCGCGGCGGGATCGCCCCGAAAATCGTTGCCCAT
Organism: Agathobaculum sp. LCP25S3_E8; assembly: GCF_052117165.1. NCBI lineage: Bacteria > Bacillati > Bacillota > Clostridia > Eubacteriales > Butyricicoccaceae > Agathobaculum > Agathobaculum sp. LCP25S3_E8. The sequence goes on along the minus strand of NZ_JBQKJR010000013.1, from coordinate 57,764 downwards.
CTTATCAATTTCATCCAACAAAAGCAACGGATTGGATGTACTCGCACGACGCAGCGCATCCATAATACGCCCGGGCATCGCCCCGATATAGGTCTTGCGATGGCCACGAATATCCGCTTCATCCCGCACGCCGCCTAAGCTCATGCGCGCATAATTACGCCCCATTGCCTCCGCAATAGATTTTGCAATCGAAGTCTTGCCCACGCCCGGCGGGCCTACCAGACAAAGCACCTGCCCACGCAGCTCAGGTGCAAGCGTCTTGACCGCCAGGAACTCCATAATGCGCTCCTTGACCTTCTTTAAACCGTAGTGGTCACGGTCCAAAATTGCCTGCGCTTCGCCCAAGTCCAACCGTTCCTCGCTCTTTTTATTCCAAGGCAACTCCAGCACGGTATCCAGATAGGTGCGCACGACACCTTGTTCTGCGCTGGAACCACTCAGTTTGGCAAAGCGGTCCACTTCATGGATGAGCTTGTCCTCACACTCCTGCGGCAGATGCAGCTCAAGAACACGTTTCCGATAGTTCTCCGCCTCCGCAGTGACATCCTGTTCGCCAAGCTCACTCTGAATCACTTTAATTTGCTCACGCAGGTAATATTCCCGCTGATTTTTGTCAATCTGTGTCTTTAGTTCGTCCTGAATCTCATTCTCAATCTTGAGAATTTCGGTTTCCTCGCCCAGAAGTCGAATCACCATCGCCAGACGGCGCGTGACATTCAGCTCCTCCAAAATCTCCTGCTTCGCTTCGACTTCGACCGACAGATTCTGCGCGATGTAATCTGCCAGCCATCCCGGCTCACCGCCCTCTGCAACCGTCATCTCCACATCCTGCGAAATACGGCCGGCATTCTGCGCATACTCTGCAAACCGTTCCTGTGCCGTACGCACCAGTGCCTGTGCACGCCGCTCGGTCACACCGATGACATAATCACTCAGCTCCTCAACGTCAGCAAAAATGCAGTCATCCTGCTTTTCGGGCGCTGTAAACTGATGCGCCAGCGCACGGGTGCGACCCTCGACGAGCACACGAATATTATCGCCCGGCAAGCGCAAAATCTGCCGCACCATGCATATGGTTCCAATTTGATATAAATCACCCGGTGACGGCACGTCGGTTTTCAATTCACGCTGCGCCGTTAGGAAAATCATCTGTCCACTTTTCATCGACGCTTCCAGCGCACGAATCGACATCAGACGCCCAACGTCGAAATGAATAATCATATTAGGAAAGGCGGTTAAGCCGCGCAGCGGCAGCACCGGCAGCCGCTTGAACTCCGCCTCGGTTGTTACAGTCATAGTTCTCTCCTCACACGCGGAAAAATAATTAGATAGAGTCAGTATAGTATATTTTTCTCGGTTTGTAAAGCATCCACAAACAGTAATAGACAAAAAACGCGGGTGAAACCAGCGGTTCCCCCACGTTTTTTTGCAATTTTATGCGCTTTTTGTTGGTTTTGAGCGTTTTTCGCCTTTTTTCGAAGACGCAGCCCCGGAAGGAAGCGCTGCACGCCCACCGTGTTCGATCAGCGGCTCGCCTTCCCCCGTCACAGTTTCCCGTGTGATAACCACACGGCTGACGCTTGTGTCGGACGGAATGCGGAACATAATGTCCGTCATCACGCTTTCCAGCACGCCGCGAAGACCACGCGCGCCCGTTTTACGGGCAAGAGCGGTCTTTGCGACCTCCTCGAGTGCATCCGGTGCAAACTCCAGCATCACGCCGTCCATGGCCAGCAAAGTCTGATACTGCTTAACCAGCGCGTTCTTCGGCTCCTGCAAAATACGCACCAAGGCTTTCTCATCCAGCGTATCCAGCGAAACCACAGCCGGCAGACGGCCAATCAATTCAGGAATCAGCCCATACTTCATCAGGTCATGCGGCTCAATCTGGGCAAGCAGTTGATCGGTCTGATCCTCCTGCTGGCTCTTAACCTCAGATCCAAAGCCCATGCCCTGTTTTCCGATGCGCTTCTGAATGATACCTTCAATACCATCAAAGGCACCGCCGCAAATAAACAGAATGTTGCTCGTATCAATCTGGATAAATTCCTGATGCGGATGCTTACGGCCGCCCTGCGGCGGCACATTGGCCGTCGTACCCTCCAGCATCTTGAGCAGTGCCTGCTGGACGCCCTCACCCGATACATCGCGTGTAATAGAGGGATTTTCGCTCTTGCGGGCAATCTTGTCAATCTCATCGACATAGATAATGCCATGCTCTGCCAGCTCGACATCAAAGTCGGCCGCTTGAATCAAGCGCAGCAGAATATTTTCCACATCTTCACCAACATAACCTGCTTCTGTCAGCGTGGTGGCGTCCGCGATTGCGAAAGGCACCTGCAACGTTTTTGCCAGTGTCTGCGCAAGCAGCGTTTTACCCGAACCGGACGGACCCAGCATCAGAATGTTGGATTTCTGCAATTCCACATCGGTTTCCGGATGGTAAATACGTTTATAGTGATTGTACACCGCAACCGAAAGCGCAATCTTCGCACGCTCCTGTCCGATGACATATTCATCCAGCACCGCCTTCAGTTCCTGCGGCGTGGGCAGTTTTTCCGGCTCAATTGCCGCCTGCTCCGCGCGATCCTCCGGCGCGAAATCCAGCTCATCCTCCAGAATGCTGGTGCATACGCCGATGCACTCATCGCAGATATATACGCCGGGGCCTGCAATCAACTTGCGGACACGTCCCTGCGGTTTTCCGCAAAACGAACATTTCAGCGTCTTATCATCATCAAAATTCGGCATTTGGCACCTCTACCCTACACTTATCAATGCTTATCAAACACCTTGTCGATAAGGCCGTATTCCACTGCTTCCTCTGCGGACATGAAGTTATCACGCTCGCAGTCCGCAGTAACCACCTCGATCGGCTTGCCGGTGTTTTCGGACAAAATCTTATTCATACGCTTCTTGATAATTTCAAGACGCTTCAGATGAATCGCCATATCGGTAATCTGTCCCTGTGTGCCGGCGGACGGCTGATGAATCATAATTTCGGCATTAGGCAGCGCATAACGCTTTCCCTTTGCGCCCGAGGACAGCAAAAATGCGCCCATAGATGCTGCCATACCGATGCAGATGGTCGATACGTCGCACTTAATATAATTCATCGTATCATAAATCGCCATACCTGCCGTAACCGAACCACCCGGGCTGTTGATATACAGGGAAATATCCTTGTCCGGGTCCTGGGCTTCCAGATACAGAAGCTGCGCCACAACCAGCGAAGCGGTCGTATCGTTGACCTCCTCGCACAGCATCACAATGCGGTCGTTGAGCAGACGGGAATAAATATCAAACGAACGCTCGCCGCGGCCGGTCTGTTCGATGACCATTGGGACTAAACTCACTTGGAAAACTCCTTTCGAGAATTCAATGAAAACCACAGTTTCCATCGAGCCACGCCCTTACCGGCAATGCCGGAAGGACTATTGCGCCAAAGAAGTTCCCTCTGTGTGGAAACTTCTTTGGCCTTTGTATAAAAAGCGCGGGCAACGCTCGCGCTTTTTATGAAACCAGCCGCATAGCGACCGATTTCTGTTTTACTGCGCATGCGCGCGGAAAACGGATTACTCCGCAGTCTCTTCAGCTGCCTCTTCGTCCGCCTTCTTCTTAGAAGATGCCTTCTTCACCTTGGCATGCTTCTTAATGAACTCCAGCGCGTTGGAAATCTTCAAATCGTCGCTCAGCGCCTCGGCAGACACGATGGACTTGACCTTCTCCACATCCATCTTGTACTGCTCCGCCATCTTAGCATATTCCTCTTCCATTTCCTTGTCGGAAACTGCGATGGACTCCAGCTCTGCAACCTTTTCGAGTGCCAGACGAATCTTCACCTGACGCTCTGCCTGCGCCTGGAACATTGCGCGGAATGCACCCATCTCGGTACCGGTCATGGTCAGGTACTGCTCCAGCGTCATACCCTGCATCTGCACACGATAGCGGAAATCCTGAACGATGGAGTCAATTTGACCCTCAATCATCGCCTGCGGGATATCCGCCTTCAGGTTCTCGATTACCGCGTCGAGCACCTTTTCCTCAAAGGCATGGTCTGCCGCTTCCTGACGCTCCTTCTTCAAGCGATCGGAAATCTCCTTCTTCAGGTCATCCAGCGTCTCGCAGGTCTCGGAAACATCCTTTGCGAACTCGTCATCCAGCTCCGGCAGAATGGTTTCCTCTACCTTGTGTACCTTGCACTTAAACACGGCTTCCTTACCAGCCAGCTCCTTAGCATGGTAATCCTCCGGGAAGGTAACGGTAACGTCCTTCTCGTCGCCCGCCTTGCAGCCAATCAGCTGATCCTCAAAGCCCGGAATGAACGTACCCGAACCCAGTGTCAGCGCATGATGCTCCGCCTTGCCGCCCTCAAAGGCAACGCCATCGACAAAGCCCTCGAAGTCAATATCAACGGTATCGTTCTTCTTTGCCTTGCGGTCAACGGTCTCGGTGCGCGCATTGCGCTGCGCCAGACGGTTCAGCTCCGCCTTCACGTCCGCAGCCAGAACCTTGACGGTTTCCTTCTCAACCTCGATGCCCTTGTACTCGCCCAGTTCAACCTCCGGCTCAACCGGCACCTTGGCGATGATGGTCAGGCCGCCCTCTTCTGCCGGGTCGCCCAGATCAACATCCGCACGGCCAACCGGCTTGATGCCGGACTTCTCAACGGCCATTTCCATAGCCTCGGGATATATGATATTGAAAGCCTCTTCAAAGAACACGCCTTCGCCATACAGCTTTTCGATCATCTTGCGGGGCGCCTTGCCCTTGCGGAAGCCCGGAACTGTGATATTCTTACCGGTCTTCTTAAACGCCTTGTCCTTAGCAGCCTCAAACTCCGCCTTGGTGATTTCGATGGTCAGCGCAACGACGCTGTGCTCCTGCTTTTCCGTGTTTTTCAGTTCCATGTTGCCAAACTCCTTACTTCAATACTTCTATTGTATCTAAATCATTCTACCAGATTATTCTGTAGATTTCCATACTTTTTTCTACTTTTTCAAAAAAACCGGGGTAAAATCCACATGATCGCCCGAAACCAGTCGCCACTCGATTCCGTCATGCATTCCCTCGACCGCCCAGCGCAGGCTTTCCGAATGCAAATGACCATAAATACAGCGGGAAACGCCGTATTTCTGCATCAATTCAATCATCGGACCGCACCGGAAATTCGCGTACAGAGGAGGATAATGCAGAAAGCAGATGATTTCCTCAGGCTGTTGCGCGGCCCCCAATTTGAGAGACGCTTCCAAACGCAATAATTCGCGCCGAAATATCTTTTCATTATGGGGGTCGGAAAAGTCTTCCTCAAAGGGCCATCCGCGTGTACCGCACAACGCAGTCTTTTGATAGAAAAAGCAATTATTATGCAGAAAATCAATCGTGGTAAACCCATTTTCCTCTAAAAAACGGTGCATTTTTTTTGCCGTCTCCCACCAGAGATCGTGGTTTCCTTTGAGGATGAGTTTGCGTCCGGGCAGCGACTCCAGCAGCGCAAAATCGCCCTGCGCTTCGGTAAGGCTGATGCCCCACGAGATATCACCGCCCAACACAACGGTATCTTCCGGCGCGATGAGTGCATTCCAGTTTTTAATGATTTTTTCCGTATATCCCTGCCATCGTCCGCCGAAAATATCCATCGGCTTTTGCACGCCCGTCGCCAGATGCAAGTCGGCCAGCGTATACAGCGCCATGCTTACAGATCCTTGAGCAGCTCGACCGTGGACAGGATTTCCGTCTTGTCCACCACGCGGTCAAAGCGCGGCTGTTTGTCCGCCAGCGCAGCAAGCGGCGCAGGTGCAGCAACACCAGTCAACTCAGTCAGAACGGCAAGCTGAGACACATCATCCTTTTCCAGCGTGCCGCCCAGCGATTCAATGACCGAACGACAGAACTTAAACGGCGAAGCCGTAGACGCGATAACGGTCGGTGTCTGGTCGCCCGTGCGCGCACGATAGTCCTCATAAACACGCACCGCAACCGCCGTATGCGTATCGCACAGGTAGTGCTCGTGCTCCCACAGCGCACGAATGGTCTCCGCAGTCTGCTCGTCGTCGCAGCAGCCCGCATCGAAGTCCGCGGCAATCTTCGCAAATACCGCTTCCGGCGCTTGATAGCTGCCGTCCGTGGACAGGCGCTGCATCAGCTCCGCAACCAGCTTATCATCAAAGTCGGACGCAAAGAACAGCAGACGCTCCAGATTGGACGAAATTAAGATATCCATCGAGGGCGAAGTGGTGGTATAGAAATCACGGTTTTTGTCATATACGCCGTTCTTCTTGAAAAAGTCGGTTAACACATTATTGCGATTAGATGCGCAAATAAACTTATTCACCGGCAGGCCCATGTGCTTTGCGATGTAAGCCGCAAGAATATTACCGAAATTGCCGGTCGGCACGCAGATGTTGATTTTCTCGCCCATCTTAACCGCACCGGATTTCACCATATCGCAGTAAGCCGAAATGTAATAGGCAATCTGCGGCGCAAGACGGCCCCAGTTTATCGAATTTGCCGAGGAAAGCATCATGCCGTCGCGGTCGAGCTTTGCGCGCGTCTCCTCATCTGTAAAGATACGCTTGACCGCGCTCTGTGCGTCATCAAAATTGCCGCGAATAGCAACGACCTCAACGTTTGCGCCCTCCTGTGTCACCATTTGCAGCTTCTGCATGGGTGAAACACCGTCGACCGGATAGTACACCATAATCTTGGTGCCTTCCACATCGTGGAAGCCATCGAGCGCAGCCTTGCCGGTATCGCCCGAAGTCGCAACCAAGATGCAGGCCGTGCGCGTCTCGCCGGTCTTGCGCAGCGAAGCGGTCAGCAGGTGCGGCAGCATCTGCAGCGCCATGTCCTTGAACGCACAGGTCGGGCCGTGCCACAGCTCCAGCATATATTTGCCGTCTGCAAGCGCCACCACCGGCGCGGTATCCTTGCCGCCGAATTTGTTGTCCGCATAAGCCTTTGCTGCGTACTGTGCCAGTTCCTCGCCCGAAAAATCAGTCAGGAACTTGCCGAGGATGCGCGCCGAACGGCCCTTATAATCCAGATTGGCCAGCGCATGCCAGTCCTCCGCTGTCAGCGCGGGGAACTCCGTCGGACAGTACAGACCGCCGTCCGGCGCAATGCCGTTTGCAATCGCGTAGGCCGCGGAGACCTTGCGCGTCTTATCTCTTGTGCTTACATATTCCATTGATTCAAACCTCCGCCGTTTTTGATGGGTATATTACAGCATTTTTTGTATAAACGCATATGCATTGTTATAAAACAAATCGTCAACCACCGTCTGCCGATAGCCCCGCGCAAGCATGCGGTCGGCAAGCTGATATAGGTCCTTGAGACCGTCCATTCCTGCGGGCAGCTCATCGCAGCCGTCAAAATCACAGCCCAGCGCAATGCTTTTCTCCCCGCTCATGCTGAGAAAGTGCTCAATATGCTCGATAACATCATCCAGCACCGCACCGCCCTGCCGCACGAGAAACGGCGCGTACAGGTTGATGCCCACCAGACCGCCCCGCTGTACAATCTCAATAAACTGCGCGTCCGTCAGGTTGCGCGCGTGGCGGCACAATGCGCGGCTGTCGCTGTGTGATGCAACGAACGGACCGTCGATTGTCTCGCACACGTCCCAGAACCCGCGCTCAGACAAATGGGACACATCCACGATAATGCCTTTATCAGCACAGTCCCGCACCAGCTGCCTGCCGTCATCCGTTAAACCTTCCTCCTGATTGACCGCAGACGAACAGCCGAAGCGGCTGCGGTAATTCCAAGTGAGAGTCAGCAAACGCACTCCCGCGTCATAAGCGACGTCCAACGCATCCGGTCGATCGGGCAGCAGTTCTGCCCCCTCGATGGATAAAAACGCCGCCGCTTTGCCCGCGTCTGATGCCGCCCGCAAATCCGCTGCTGAGCGGCAGAACATCAGCCAGTCGGCGTTGTCGGCAAACTCGCGTGCCGCCGTTTGCAGCATGCGGCGCAGCCGTTCGTCCGTCGGCGTGTCCAGCAGACAATCCCGCCCACGCGCCTGCGCCTCGCTCGGCGCACGCGCGCCGCAGAACAAAGCAAAAAACTGTGCATAATGTGTATAGCGCTGTGCCGCAGCGAAATTCACATGCAGGTCGTTTTCCCGCAGGTGCTTGCCTGTCTCGCAGCATTCATACAGGGTGTCACAGTGCAGATCGAACAGCTTCATTCTCACCCTCCAAACGCATTCTCCAGATGACAGATACGCGGCGCATCGGTTGTTCCCTCCTCGCCGTATACCTCGACCACGTCGAAACGCGGCTGCAACCGGGACGGATGCTTCTGCAGCCACAACGCAGCGGTAGCGGCAATGCGCTGCTGCTTGGCAGCTGTGACAGCCTCACGAGCCGCAGTAAAACAATCGTTTTTGCGCGTCTTGACCTCGACAAACACAATATATTCCCCGCGGGACGCAATAATGTCGATTTCTCCGAAGCGAGTGCGAAAATTGGTTTCCACCGTGCGGTAACCCTTGCGTTCCAGATAGGCACGCGCGGCATATTCCCCCCATGCGCCCTTCATCGCGGCGCCTCGGGATGTTTTTGATAAAACTTCTTTAAAAACGTGCGCCGATGGATGGGACACGGCCCATGCTCAAGCAGTGCCGCATCATGCGCGCGCGTTTCATAGCCCTTATGCTTCTCAAAACCGTAAACCGGATACCGTTCGGCAAAGTCACGCATCAACCGATCTCGCGTCACTTTTGCAATAATAGAGGCTGCCGCAACACTCGGAATGCATGCATCACCGGACACAACACATTCATATGGCAGAGACAATCCCTCCGAGCGGTTCCCATCCACATAGACGAAGTCTGCCGGATGCGGCAACCCCTCAACCGCCTGCCGCATGGCACGATACGTCGCTTGCAGGATGTTAATTTCGTCGATTATCTTTTCATCGACCAGCGATACTGACCACGCAACTGCGTTCTCAGTAATTGCATCAAACAGCGCCTCTCGTTTTTTCTCGCTGAGCTTTTTGGAGTCGTTCAGCCCCTCAATGACAATGCCGGCAGGCAGAATGACCGCTGCCGCGCACACCGGACCCGCAATCGGGCCGCGCCCGGCTTCGTCGACGCCGCACACGGCGGAATAGCCGGCCTTCCACGCCTTCTCTTCAAATTCCCACGTCATGGCACGTAATCCTCCGGTGTTTCCAGCGTGATACGTCCCAGCACACCGCCGCGAAACTCATCGAGCAGAATGCGCGCCATGCGTTGGGTATCAATCTCGCCGCCGCGCAGCAGGAAACCGCGCCGCTGTCCGGCCTGCATCAGCATGTCATACCCCGGAAAATCGCTCTCCTCCGGCGGCGTCACACCGTAGCGCTCGGCTATCGCCTGCGGCGCCTGCACGGCAAGCAGCTCCATCAGCTTGCAGCCGAGCGTCTCCACATCCAGAATATCATCGCGAATTGCACCTGTGCATGCCAGCAGGATGCCAACACGCTCATCGTCAAACTTCGGCCACAAAATACCCGGCGTGTCGAGCAGGTCGATACCGCTGTCCACACGGAACCACTGGCTGCCGCGTGTCACGCCCGGCTTATCCGCCGCCTTGGCGGACTTGCGGCCGAGAATACGGTTGATAAAGGTCGATTTACCCACATTAGGGATGCCCACGACCATAACGCGCACCGCTTTGCCGACCAGGCCTCTTTCATTCCACCCGGCAATCTTATCCGCGAGCAGTGTGCGCACCGCGTTTGCAAACGCCTGCGTCCCCTGTCCCTTGCGGCTGTCGGTCTCGATAACCGCCATACCCTGCGAGCGGAAATGCTTTGCCCACACCGCGGTTTTCGAGGGGTCGGCCAAATCAATCCGGTTGAGAATCATCAGACGCGGCTTTCCCGCGGCGATGTCGTCCATATCCGGATTGCGGGACACCTGTGGGATGCGCGCATCTACAACCTCGCACACTGCGTCTACTTGTTTGATATATTCCGCCATCTGACGACGGGTTTTTGTCATATGGCCGGGATACCATTGAATATTCATCTTATCACGCTACCGATCCAAAATCACTGAACGGAAATACTACGCTGAGCACATGTCCCAGGACATAACGCTCATCCACCATGCCGAGACTGGACCACCGGCTGTCGGTTGAGCCGTTGCGGTTATCACCCAGCAAATAAACACAGCCCTCCGGCACAGTCTGCGGATAGGTCAAATCGCCCATGCGCTCCAGTGTATTGATTTTCTCCAAAATGTACGGCTCGTCAAGCACCTCACCGTTGACAATTACATCACCTGTTACCGGATCAATATCCACCGTGTCGCCGCCGGTTGCAATCACACGCTTGACAATCGGCTGGTCGTGCCAAAAGCCTTCCTTACGCACAATGACAATATCTCCTTTTTCCGGTGTATACCCCAGATTGCTGACCAGCATGATACTATGATCCTGCAAAGTTGGATTCATAGATGTACCGTCTACACCAATGAGGCGCACAAAGAACGTGAATACAACAACAAAAAATATCAGCACAGCCATGAGGGATTCTCCCCAACTGAACAGTTCGCTGGAAAAACGCCCCTCGGCTTTCTTTTTCTCTTCGGTCTGTGCTTGCTCCATGATAATTCCTCCAAAAAGATAAGCATACTATTTTATTATAGCGGCATATTTCCATCTGCGCAAGACCAAAAACACTGAATAGACAAAAACAGGGAGCTAATGCTCCCCGTTTTTGTTGTTCGGTTGTAAAAATTAAACCTTCTCGGCAACCTTAGCAGCCTTACCTACGCGGCCGCGCAGATAGTACAGCTTGGCGCGGCGAACCTTACCGCTGCGCACAACCTCGAACTTTGCTACGTTCGGGGAGTGTACCGGGAACGTCTTCTCAACGCCTACGCCATAAGAAATACGGCGAACGGTAACCGTCTGGTTTACACCGGCGTGCTTCTTGGCAATGATGATGCCCTCGAAAATCTGAATACGCTCGCGGTTGCCTTCCTTAATCTTCGCGTGTACCTTAACGGTATCGCCGATCTTGAGCTCCGGCAGATCGCTCTTCAGCTGCTGCTCGGACAATACTTTGACCAGATCCATCTTTCTGTCATCCTTTCGTCTTAGACATTCTTGCCCTATTTTCCCTACAAATAAGCAGAGGAATGCCCGTGTTGCCGAAATATAATACCACAATACCCTGCGCTTTGCAAGTGTTTTTTCTGCACAAAAACCAATATTTTCACTTTCGCTTGTTTTTTTGGCAAATCATAGTATACTGGTAGTGACTCTATTTGTAAAGGAGCAATTACCATGTGGGCTTATGAAAGTGTTTTCTACCAAATCTATCCGATCGGTTTCTGCGATGCGCCGCGCGTCAACGACGGCATCACCGTCCCGCGCATCAGCAAGGTAGCGGACTGGGCCGAACACATTTCAAAACTCGGCTGCAACGCTGTCTATTTCTCCCCGATCTTCGAATCTGACAGCCACGGTTATGATACCCGTGATTTCCGTAAAATCGACTGCCGCCTCGGCACAAACAAGGATTTTGCCTCCGTCTGCGAAACGCTGCACAAAAACGGTATCAAGGTTGTGCTCGACGGTGTGTTTAACCATGTCGGCCGCGGTTTCTGGGCCTTCCGCGATGTGCAGGAAAAAAAGTGGGACTCCCCCTACAAGGACTGGTTCCACATCTCCTTTGACGGAAACTCCAATTATAACGACGGCTTCTGGTACGAGGGCTGGGAGGGACATTACGAGCTGGTCAAGCTCAATCTGAAAAACCCTGCGGTTGTGCAGCACATTTTCGACTGCATCCGCCTGTGGGTAGAGGAATTCGATATCGACGGTCTGCGGCTGGATGTTGCCTATTGTCTGGACAAAGACTTTATCCGTCAGCTGCGTGCGTTCTGTGACAGCTTAGGGCGCGACTTTTTCCTGGTGGGTGAGCTGCTGCATGGGGATTACAACCAGTTTGTCGGTGACCAGATGCTGCACTCCTGCACCAACTACGAGTGTTACAAAGGCCTGTACTCCTCGATGAACAGCTTGAACCTTTTTGAAATCACGCATTCCCTGCTGCGTCAGTTTGGCCCGGAAAACTGGACGCTGTACCGCGGCAAGCATCTGCTGGATTTCGTGGACAACCATGATGTTACCCGCATTGCATCCATTTTGCAGAATCCCAAGCACCTGCCGCTCGTCTATGCGCTGCAATTCGGTATGCCCGGCATCCCCTGTGTGTATTACGGCAGCGAATGGGGCGCGACAGGTGAAAAGCATCAGGGAGACGACGCGCTGCGTCCTTCGTTTGAAAAACCGTTGTGGAACGACCTGACTGATTGGATTGCGGCACTTGCCAAAGCGCACCGCGAAAGCAAGGCGCTGTGTTATGGCGATTTCAAGCAGGTCGTGCTGACCAACAAACAATGCATCTGGGAGCGCATCTTTGAGGATGAGCGCGTGCTGATTGCGGTCAACATTGACGAAGCACCGTATGTTGCACATTTCGATGCGAAATGCGGGCAGGCGGTTGACTTGATTTCCGGTAAGCTGCATGACTTCGGCGGTGGCAGCGAACTGCCTGCCTATTCTGCTTTCTTCTGGAAATGCGAACGATAACACAAGATACAAAAAAAGACGGCGCTTGCAGGCGTCGTCTTTTTTGATGCAATCATTTAATATAGTCAATCACCAGCGTATAAATCGAATCGTCACTCATGGTAACAGTAAACTCCACCATATTGCCATCCCGCCGGAATTTCTCAAGCCCCGATTTGGTCAGCGTCAAGGCATTGGAAGAGGTCGTATAATCCATACCAGCTTCCAGTTCCGTCTCTGCGCCATTCCGAACCGCCGTCACACTGTTCACAGTCAAACTGCTCAGCGGCAATGTAAAGCTCGGCTCTGTCGGCGCATATGTATTATACTCCGCAACATAGGCGTGTATGCCGGATGGTGTCGAGTCTGTAACCGTCAAATTGAATGTGCTGATGCCGCCGCTCTTCAGGTCTGCCGAAACCGTATAGGTGCCTGTCCGCAGCTGTGCCAGCACACCGCGACGCAGCACCAGCGAACGATTCAAATTATCAAATTCGTAATCAATTGCGGAAAATCCCAAAACTACACCTAGAATATCGCTTTCAGAGAGAACGCCCGACAGCTTCACGCGCACATCCTGAAAGCCAGTTGCGCGATAATATCGGTCAAAGGTAACCGATTGTACCGATGCCGCTTCCTCTGAATTGGTAACGGAAAGCGAAACACTCTCCCGTTGGCCGTTTGAGAGGGTAAGCGACAGCGTATAGTTTCCCTTTGCGAGCGATGTCAGATACGAGGACGAAATCGCGATGCCGGAAGCGGTTTTCGTGTAATCCGAAGATTCATTCAGACCTGCCCCATTGCAAAAAACAGAAGACACCGTTACGTTATTCGGCACGTTGACCATTACATCCGTTCCCAGCGCGGACGGATTTGCCAAATCTACCGCAATACTTTTCGGCACCACTCCTGCCGTACTGATGCCGCTCATTGTTTTCCCGCCGATGGTTGCCGACACACCTTTTTCTATGGCATAACCGGATACAGAGACGCTGCTGGCAAAGCTCACACCATCTACTTGAATATTTGCCTGATAGACCGAGCCATAGCCGGTCACAGAGCTCGGCTGTTCTACCGTCATCTGATAAATCTGCGTACCCGCCGTGGTGCTGACTGTGGACTCTCCTGCGAGCGTAAGCTCTTCGACGTTCGCATCAAGCGTCAGAGAGACTCGCCCCTCGCCGTTCACCTCGACCTCTGAGAAGCCATTATCCTCTGCTGAGGCCAAGGATTTTTCATACAGCGTTGCTGCCGACTGAACCTCCGTCTTCCCGATGCGAGTAGCGCCCGTTGCAGTAACCTGCAGCAGGCGCCCCATCGGTGACGAAACAATCATGTGATCGCTCGACGTATTCATCATTGTAACCGTACCGCCGGACACGATAACTGAACCCTTGACCGTCACATTACTCAGGGTGACTGCATCAGACCCCAGTCCCTCCGTGATGTACAAATCGCCTTGAATCGTAGCATCGGACAGTGAACAGCTTTCCGAAATAGTAACATTCGCGGTATCGGTTTTCAAATCGGCCCCTGTATACGCTTTGCCCGGAACAGATAACGAAGTTCCCATGTAATAGTACAGAATTTTTGCAACCTCGCCGCGCGTTACCACACGATTCGGCTGGAACGAACCGTCCGAATATCCCGCCAGAAAGCCCTTGTCAACCGCTGCCTTAATGTATCCCGCACTCCATCCGGATATCTGAGCGCGGTCAGTAAACGTCAGGTCAGAAGGAGAAACATTACCCGGATCTGCCTTAAATAGACGACCGACAATGACCGCAGCCTGTTCGCGCGTCACCTTGCCCTCAGGGTCCATTTTGTTATCTCCCACGCCATTGATGTATCCATATTTTTTAGCAATTCGTATCGTGTCATAATACCATGCACTTCTCGATACATCAGTATAAGAGATGGCGGCCATTTCCGTAAAATGAAATGCACGATTGATATATCGCATAAATTCCGCACGTGTCATATCGCGATTTGGCTCATATTTTCCCGTTGTTGCGCTCGGATTGATGACACCTTCCCGATCCAGATATTCAATGTAGGTTTTTGCCCAGTGCCCGTCCAAATCAGATGCGGCTGAGGCAAACGGAAGCGTTGCCGTCAGCATAACCATACACAGCAAAGCGGATAACAACCGTTTTTTCATATCCACACAACCCCTTATTGATGCTGTCAATAGTATACCATACCTAATTCAACTTGACAACCACCATTCTTTTCATGCGTTTTTGACAAATTCCAAAAACAGACGTCCTTTTCTGCTCGTGCCGCCGAATGCGACAATGCGCGCCCGCCCCATGCCGCGCACCGTCAGCTTGTCCCCCTCGCCTATCAACCGTTCCGGTTTCAGACAGGGCGCATGATTGACAAAAACCAGCCCTTTTTCAATGCGCTCCTGCGCGTTTTTGCGCGACATACCGAAGACCAGTGCCGCCACACTGTCCAGCCGCGGCGAGGCCACCGATCCGCTGCCTTGTATTTCTTGCGCCGGTTTACAACGCAATGCCTCAAGCGGCTCACGCGTCAGAAAAATCTGCTTGCGCCCCGCCTTGGCGAAGTGCAGCAAAATAAACTCCGCCATCTCCTCCAGCACAAGAATATCCGCCCCTTCCTCATGCACCAGAATATCGCCCACGACCGCGCGGTCGATTTGCAGACCCATCAGCGCCCCCAAATAATCGCGATGGGTGAGCGTATCCTCTTTTCGCTTATGTGCGCGCAGCAGTGCCAGCGGAGCAGCCTGTTTTGCGCTTTCCGCATCCAGATAATCCGGATAAAACAGATAAATGCCGCGTTCGGCATCCTCGTATCCGCCCCAGAACAGCGCGTGACCCGTCGCACCGCAAAGGCGCACCGCCTCCGCGCACAGCGCCCGCTCACTCATACTGAGGAACTTGGTGTGCGTCAGATAGCCGCGCGTCTCACAGGTCTGCTCCTTGTCCAGCAAACCGGCCAGAAGCAGCCGCTCCTCTCCCGTTCCACCTAGCGCATTTAAGATGTCATTTCTACTTTTCAACCGTTTTTCCTCCGCTTATAGCCGTAGTTTTTCTCAAAACTATTGTACTATTTCTTACTTTCGTTTACAATAGAATTATTGTTCACCAAGGAGGCGCAAAGTACATGTCGGTCAAGGATGCGGTATTACAGGCACTCGAACAAGCGCGGGGCAAACGGTTGTCCGGCGGACAGCTTGCCCAGCAGCTCGGTGTATCGCGCGCCGCAGTGCACAAAGCAATTGCCGCGCTGCGCAGCTGCGGCATGGCAATTGACGGCGTACCGGGCGAGGGCTACCGGCTCGCGCCGGAGGACGACAGCCTGACTGCCGCCGGTGTACAGGCGCTGCTGAACACCCGCTTTATTGGACAGGAAATGGTCGTGCTGCCCAGCCTATCCTCCACCAATACCGTTATCAAAGAGCGGTATCTGGACCGGTCGCATGGCTTTGTGCTGCTGGCCGAGGAACAAACCGGCGGCCGTGGCCGTCTTGGTCGCACCTTTGTCTCTCCCGCCGAGACCGGCGTTTACCAGACCATTCTGCTGCATCCTACCCTGCCCATCGGTCATATCCAGCTTGCCACCATTGCCGCCGCCGTTGCCGTGGCGGAAGCGGTCACGCAGACGGCTGGTTTCTCTCCGGAAATCAAATGGGTCAACGATGTGCTTCATGAAGGGCGCAAGCTCAGCGGCATCCTGACCGAAGCGACCATCGAAGGCGAAAGCGGTATTGTCAGCTCTCTGCTGGTCGGCATTGGCGTCAACTTGCGGCCCAATCCCGCGTGGCCGGAGGATGTGCGCGCCGTCGCGGGCGCGCTGAGCGAATTCGGGCGCACACCGCGTCGCGCGGAACTGGCAGCAGCTGTGCTGACCCAGTTCGAGCGCGCCTATTCCCTATTGGAGCAGGACCGCGCGGATGAGCTGCTCAAACTGTACCGCAGCCGCTTGTGCTGTCTGGGCAAGCCGGTCAGAGTCATCAGTCCCGCAGAAACCTATCAAGCCGACTGCATCGGCTTGGATGATAACGGTTTTTTGCTGGTGCGCAGTGCAGACGGACAGACCCGCACGCTCTCCAGCGGAGAAATCAGCATCCGTTTCTGACAATGTACGACACTATATTATATAATGTAAGGAGTATCCCTTTATGTTTCAAACCGCCGCAGGCGTCACCGTTCCTTTTCCGGACAAGCTGCGTGAGCAGTATCAGCGAGACGGAGACACCATCATCTGCAATCTGAGCTTTGAAAAGCTATCCGATTTCATCCATGCCTTTTACGCTTCGCTGACCGAACCACTGTTCCTCGCCATCCACCCGGATGCGGAGCAGGATGAAGTCTGGTATCTGGACGGCATGACCAAAAAGCAACTGACCATGATTCTCGACGGCTATGGTGAGCTGCTTCTGCAGGATGGTCTTTCCGCGTTCGCCATCGGCTCGCTTGCGACCGAAGAAGAGCTGTTCGTGCAGAAATACAAAGTGTTGTCCATTTACAGCCCGCAGATTGCCCGCATGGAAAAACTGCTTGCGCGTTTTGAAGTACCGCGCACAGACACCATCGTCACCGCGTGGGACACCTTTTCCCAAGCGCATCCGGGTGAAGCGCAGCGGCTGGAGATTGCCGGCATGACCGTACCGGATATGATTGGCGACCTGCAGAAAATCGGCATGTATAAAGGCTGACGCAATCGCGTCAGCCTTTTTCTCTGCTCAGAGGAACAGGCTGACCGCCGCACGGCGGCGATAGCCCTCCTCGAGCTCAGTTTTATGATATAAGTAACCCGCATCATCATAGTATTTCGCACTCTTGGGACATTTTTTGACACAAGCGCCGCACTTGATGCAGATGCCGATGAACTCCCGCACATTTTCCGGGTTTATCGAGCCCATGGGACATACTTTCGCGCAGAGACCGCAATCGTCACACACTTCACTTGTCTTTGGCTTAACCTTACGAATGTCCACCGGATTGCCTGCGCGGTCGCGCGGCTGATAGTATGTCCGTTCCTCCCGCGCTCGTCCCGGCACCACAATCGGCGGTGTGTCCGCATGCACTTCTGCAATGCACCCAGCTACCTGCGCCGCAAATTCTGCGGCCAGTGCCAAATCATCTACATCCGGACGACCTGCGGCGAGCGTGTTCGAGAACGAGTGTTCCCCCACAAAGGCCGCTGCTGCGAACGGCACAAAGCCGTTATCCGCGAGGATGTCGCGTAGTTCAATCAGCGAATCATCAAACGCACGGTTGCCGAATGTGACCACCGGCACCGCTGCCGCACCGTGTCCCTGCACGGTCGCCAGATATTTCAGCAGCACATTCGGTACACGCCCCGCATAGGTCGGCGTACCGAAGATGACCAAATCCTCCGCCGTAAAATCCGGTGTTCCCTGCCGTGCTTCCGGCAAAGTAAAATCATATTTCAAAAGCGGAGCATCCAAAGCCTGCGCCACGCTTTCCGCAATCCGGGTCACAACACGCTTTGTTGTTCCGGTTGCGCTCCAATATACCGCCCATACTCGATTTACCTGCATATACCGTGCCTCCTTTTCTGCTTACTGCCAGTATAGCAGATACCCGGACAAGCGTCAAAGCCGAGATGCACAAAATAGAAAAAGCAGCCGCAAAAGCGGCTGCTTTTTATTGATTTAAATTTCCATGATAATTGGCAGCACCATCGGGCTGCGCTTGGTCTTTTTGAACAGATAATCGCTCACATCGCCCTTGATTGCCGACTTGAGGCTGTTCCAATCACGCAGATTCTCCACCGCGCAGCGGTCGAGCGCCATCTGCGAAATGTTGCGCAGCTCTTCCATCAGCGCTTCTGCTTCCTTGACGTAAACAAAGCCGCGGGAAACGATATCCGGACCGGCGATAACAACGCCTGTTGTCGCATCCACCGTCACCACAACAACCAACAGACCATCCTCAGACAAATGTTTGCGGTCGCGTAGCACCGCAGTGCCTACATCGCCGATACCCAAGCCGTCAACCAGTAGACGACCCGCCGGCACGGGATTGCCCAGACGAGCCGAGTTTTCGCTGATTTCTACCGGACGGCCGATTTCAGTAATCAGCACATTCTTGGGATTGACGCCCATTTCGCGCGCCAGACCGGCATGCTGCATCAGCATACGGTATTCACCGTGCACCGGAATGAAGTACTTCGGCTTGCACAGGCCCAGCATGAGCTTCAAATCCTCCTGGCAGGCGTGACCGGATACGTGAATCGCGGCAGAGCGGTCATAGATGACTTCCGCGCCCTGCTTATACAGCTCATTGACCATATTGTTGATAGACTTCTCATTTCCGGGGATGGCGGAAGCTGCAATCAAAATACGGTCGCCTGCATTGACCTCGACCTGCTTATGGCTGCCGTAGGCCATACGATACAACGCAGACATCGTCTCGCCCTGTGAGCCGGTGGACACAATAATCAGCTGGCTGCGTGCATAGCGCTTGATTTCGGAAATATCAATCATTACCTTACCGCTATCCTTCAGATAACCAAGCTCTCCCGCCACCTTGGAGATTTTCTCCATACTGCGGCCGCATACGGCAACCTTGCGTCCCGCCTTGGCTGCAATGTCCAGAATCTGCTGCAAGCGCGATACATTGGATGCAAAGGTGGCAATAATAATACGCTGGTCGCTTTCCATGATGAACTTCTCCAGCGACTTGCCCACGATTTTTTCACTCGGGGTATAGCCCGGACGCTCCACATTCGTCGAGTCGCTCATCAGTGCAAGGATACCCTTTTTGCCCAGCTCACCGATGCGAACCAAATCAATCATCTCACCCGAAACCGGCGTCAAGTCGATTTTAAAGTCGCCAGTGTGCAAAATCGTACCCAGCGGCGTGGTGATGGCCAGCGCTACGGAATCCGCAATCGAATGGTTGGTGTGAATGAATTCCACCTTAAAGCACCCCAGCTTGACCGTGTCGCCCGCGCGCACGCGATTGAGCTTCACCTTTTGCGGTATCTTGTGCTCACTCAGCTTGGTCTCAATAATGCCGCATGTCAGACGGGTTGCATAAATCGGTGCATTGCACTCTCGCAGAACATACGGAATTGCACCAATGTGGTCCTCATGACCATGCGTGATGACATAGCCACGCAGCTTGTTGATGTTGCGCTTGAGATAAGTGGTATCCGGGATGACCAGATCCACGCCCAGCATATCGTCGTCCGGAAACGCAACGCCACAGTCGATGACAATGATATCGCTGCCATATTCGATAACGGTCATGTTCTTGCCGATCTCATTAAGGCCACCAAGCGGTATAATCTTCAGTTTTTCTTTCATAACAGTTTTATCACTTTCCTTTATTCATCAGTTTAATACCTGTAAAACAACAACTCAGGGGGTTTCCCTGCGTCTCTTACAAAGACAGACCTGCATCCCGTTCGTCCGCCCTTATGCACTATTTTATCTTTGCGCTGCAGCCCGGTCTCGCTCCATATCGGCCACGCATCCCCAGCGAACTGCAAACACTTATTTTCAATAATACCACATTCCTTTTACCGTGTAAAGTTTTTTTACAACCGCTGCAGACTGGAGACGAAGACCGACCAATGGCTTCTGACAACCTATTATACTTATTATAAAATAGTATTCTCCGGCAAATATTTGATTATCCGCAATCGGCAACTGTTCCCCACTCCTGTGGTCTACATACTTCCAGTTTTTTCGCACTTCCCCACCTGTCATCGAAAAATGTCATTTTGTAACCGTTCTTTGTGCACATACTTGTTTCGGATGCTAAAATTCAACCATATTTTTCATTCAGCTATACAGATATTCCATTCATACAGCAAAACAATTATGCATCTTGAACAAAAATGCAAAAAACCGTTTGACAAATATGCAATTGTAAAGTATCATAGGTTACAGATCAGAAACAGATCGACAACAAATCAGTAACAGCCAGAAAACAAATCGGCATTAGCCGATGCCGCGCTTCCGCGGGTTTTCACGACGATTTAGGAGTGTAACACATGTTCTTTTCTTTGCGAAAGCATGCATCCAAACTGATTGCTGCGACACTGGCGGTCGGCACAATGGCTTCCATCAGCGCTGCAGCGCTCGATCAGCCCGTTGCAATGCTCTCTTCCAACCTGAATGCATCGGTCGGTACGGTTTTGACTTCCGACCAGATCGACACCGCTGAGCAGGCACTTTCCAAGGCCAAGGCCGAGGCAGCAGCCAAGGCAGAAGCAGAAGCCAAGGCGAAGGCTGAGGCTGAGGCGGCAGCGAAAGCTGAAGCGGCACAGCAGGCAGCTTCAAGTGCTACCACCAATTCTTCGCAGTCGCAGCAGTCCTCGAGCGACAACCTGCTGACCGAGCCGGTATCCGCCAAGACGGTTGCCTACTCTTCCTCGCTTCTCGCAACCGATGCGATTAAAAACAATTCGACAGCGCTGGGCAACTACAAGCTGACCTTCTATTGCCCCTGTGAGCTCTGCAACGGCGTTGCCGGTGCAAAGACCGCTTCCGGCACGACTCCGACCGAGGGCCGTACAATCGCTGTAGATTCCTCGGTCATTCCGCTGGGCAGCCGCGTCTATATTGAAGGCTACGGTGTATTCATTGCAGAGGACACCGGCGGAGCCATCAAGAACAACAAGATTGACGTTTTCGTTTCTTCGCATGACCGCGCATACGAGCTTGGCGTGCAGTACGCAAACATCTATCTGCTGGGCTGATATCAGACGATTTCAAGGACTATGCTTGCATAGTCCTTTTTCTTTTGCTATGATAGGAATACTAAGGAGTGACCGCATCATGAACGCTGCTGAACGGCGCATCAAAATTACCCATCTGCTCACGCAGAGCCAAAAACCGCTTTCCGCTACCGCATTGGCCGCGCAATGCGGTGTGAGCCGGCAAATCATTGTCGGAGATGTCGCACTGCTGCGTGCCGGCGGGCTTTCTGTATTAGCCACACCACGCGGTTATATTTTGGAAAGCGCCGCCTCTACCCCTATCCATCCGGAGCGACGTGTTGTGTGTCGGCATGGCGATGACCGTCTGCTGGAAGAGCTGTACACGGTCGTCGATTTAGGCGGCGCACTGCTTGATGTTACAGTTGAACATTCGGTTTATGGGCAAATCTGCGCTCCGCTGCATATTTTTTCCCGCTACGATGCTGATATGTTTTGCGAAAAACTGAAAAATCCCGCAGCACGTCCATTATGTGACTTAACCGGCGGCATCCATCTGCACACGCTGCGCGCGCCGGATGAGGCCACGCTTGACCGTGTGATACAAGGTCTGGAAGAGAAAGGCTTTTTGCTCACGGATGAAAAATAGTCTGCCGCAGCCAGCCATCATCCATTCACCTGTATTCTACTTATCGACAGCAACGATACCCGCCGAAACGGCAACACAAAAAAGCCGCAGATTTTCCATCTGCGGCTTTTTCTATTTGAGGAAAACTTACTTTTGCAGGGTTTTAGCAAAGCTGTCCTTGAGCGTGACGATACGGTTGAAGCGGCCATCTTCCCTATCCTTAACGTAGTAGCCCATACGGACAAACTGGAAGCGCTCACCCTCTTTGGCATCAGCCAGCGACGGCTCCAGCTTGCAGCCGGTCAGCTTCTTGAGCGATTCCGGATTGAGATAATCCAGATAATCCGTTCCCTCCGGCACATCGTTCACGTTTTCCAGCGTGAACAGATTGTCGTACAGATACAGGTCGGCATCCAGCGCGTGCGCAGCAGATACCCAGTGAATCGTTCCCTTGACCTTTCGGCCGTCTGCGGGCATGCCGTTGCCGGTTTCCAAATCAGCCGTGCAGCGAATCTCCACGATTTCACCGTTTTCGTCCTTGACAATCTCGTTGCAGCGGACGATATAGGCGCCCATCAGGCGCACCTCACCCTCCGGCTTGAGGCGCTGGAACTTCGGAGGCGGAACCTCGGCAAAGTCGCTCTTCTCGATATACAGCTCGCGTGTAAACGGCACCTTGCGCGTGCCTGCGGCTTCGTCGCGCGGATTGTTCGGCACCTCGAACTCCTCACACTTGTCCTCGGGATAATTGGTGATGACCAGCTTGACCGGCTCGGTAACCGCCATGCGGCGCAGTGCAGTCTCATTCAGCTCCTCGCGGATACAGTGCTCGAGCAGCTTGATGTCGACCAGCGAATCCGCCTTGGCAACACCTGCGCGCTGCACAAAGTCCAGAATCGCACTCGGCGTGTAACCGCGGCGACGCAATGCGCACAGCGTAGGCATACGCGGGTCGTCCCAGCCCTCAACATGGTTCTCAAACACCAGCTGACGCAGGTAACGCTTGGACATGACTGTATGCGTCACGTTCAAGCGCGCAAACTCGCGCTGCTTGGGATGATGCGGCAGCGGGCAGTTATCTACGACCCACTCGTACAGCGGACGATGGTTTTCAAATTCAATCGAGCACAGCGAGTGCGTGATGCCCTCGATGGCATCCTGAATCGGATGCGCAAAGTCATACAAGGGATAGATGCACCACTTGTCGCCCTGCCGATGATGATGCGCGCGCACGATACGGTAAATCGCAGGGTCGCGTAAATTCATATTCGGGCTTGCCATGTCAATCTTGGCACGCAAGGTCTTGGAGCCATCCTCGAACTTGCCCGCACGCATGTCTGCGAACAGCTGCAAATTCTCCTCCACCGAACGACCCCGATACGGACTTTCCTTGCCCGGCTCGGTCAGTGTGCCGCGGTAGGCACGCATTTCCTCCTGCGTCAGGTCGTCCACATAGGCCTTGCCGTCTTTGATGAGCGCAACTGCGCACTCATAGCAGGTCTCAAAGTAATCCGAGCCATAGAACACACCGCCGGACGGCTCCTCGCCGGTCAGCCATTTGATGTCCTCCCAAATAGAGTCGACGTACTCGGTGTCCTCCTTGACCGGGTTGGTGTCATCGTAGCGCAGGTTAAACAGGCCGTTATACTTTTTGCCAATCGACCAGTTAATAAAGATTGCCTTAGCCGAACCAATGTGCAGATAACCGTTCGGCTCGGGCGGAAAACGGGTATGGATGCGCTCGTTCAGCCCCGCTGCAATATCCTCATCAATGATTTCGGTCAAAAAGTTATTTACATTTTCCATCATAGCGTTTTTCTTCCCCCAAAAGCCGAATTAAATCGTCTTAACGCAGCGTTCCAAACGTTCCAGCACCTTGTCGCGGCCCAGAATACCCATGACCGTCTGCAAATCAGGCGCGTTCTGCCGTCCGGCAACCGCCACACGAACCACCATGGAAACATCGCCTACCGCGCCCTTGTAAGCGGACGGGTCCGCCTTGTATGCCTTGGTATCCGCAGCATAGCCGTGTGCCGACGCAATCTGCTTCATCTTTTCAAAAAAGCCATCTGGCGTATCGTTTTCATCAAACATCTGCGCAAAATCCGCGAGAATCGCCTTGGCATCCTCCGCAGACACGCGCTCCGGCATGGTGTAGTCCGGCTGGAACAGCTCGTCGAACATAAAGTCCATGTAGCCCTTCGCATCCGACCAGAGCGCCAAATCCTTGCGCGGCTTCTTGCCGCCGCGGCCGATGGCGAGATATGCCTTGGAGAAGGCCGGGTCGCGTGTAATCAGGTCGTGGAACGGCTTGTCATTTTCCGCACTCCACGCCGCAATATAATCATACACTGTGTCGGCCGACATGCGCGAAATGACGTTCTTGGAAACGTCATGCAGCTTCTCGATATCAAACAACGCGCCCGAACCGCTCATCTTCTTGGTCGAGAATGGAAAATCGTTCATCGGTAAATCCGGATTGGCGCGCCGCCATTCCTCAAAGTTGGAGTTGAGCAGCGTCATCAGGTACTCGAGCACCGCCGGCACCGGATAGCCCTCCTGCTCATAGAAGGTCAGCGCGAGCTCGGGGTCCTTACGCTTGGACAGCTTACGCTTGCCGCCGGTCTCCGGGTCAATTTTCATCAGCTGCGCGGTGTGCGCGTACTTCGGGGCCTTCCAGCCCATCGCACGGAACAGCTGCAAATGTACCGGCAGGGTCGCTAGCCACTCCTCGCCGCGCACGACTACGGTCGTACCCATCAGATGGTCATCCACCACATGCGCGAAGTGATAGGTCGGAATGCCGTCCGACTTAAGGATGACAATATCCTGATCGTTCTCAGTAACCTCCATCTTGCCCTTAACAAGGTCCTCATGTCGAATCTTATTCTCAATGCTGCCCTCCGAGCGGAAGCGCACAACATAAGGCGTACCCTTGGCAAGTTCTGCCTCGATGTCCTCCATCGGGCGGTCACGCCATACGGCATATTTGCCGTAATAGCCGAAATTCTCCTTGTTGGCCTCCTGCTGGGCATGCGCCGCAGCGAGTTCTTCCTCCGTGCAGAAGCACGGATAGGCCATGCCGCGCTGTACCAGACTTTTGACAAAGGTCTGATAAATTTCCGCGCGCTGACCCTGGCGGTACGGACCATATGCGCCGTTGTCGCCGTCAAGCGTTGCGCCCTCGTCAAAGGTCAGGCCGAATGCACGGAACACCTCGATAATGGTGCGCACACCGCCCTCGACCTCGCGTTTTTTATCCGTATCCTCGATACGCAGATAGAACACGCCGTTTGACTGATGCGCCAGACGTTCGTCCACCAGCGCGCCGTACAGGTTGCCCAGATGCATGAAGCCCGTCGGGCTGGGACCCATACGGGTCACCTTTGCGCCCTCCGGCAGCGTGCGTTTGGGATAGCGCGCCTCGATTTCCTCCGGCGTAGTATTGATATGCGGAAACAGCAGTTCCGCCAAACGGTTATAATCCATTTTGTTCACTCCAACTTCCTTGATGGGCGTTTCCGACCATGATAAAAATATTTTATCACAGTGCATCGCGCGGTGCAAGGCGCAAAGCGCATCAATCGACGGCTTCCGCGCGCGTCGTTTTTGGCATAGCTGCGCGCTGCAAAGGCAAAGCGGCATGGCGATTTTGCCATGCCGCTTTTGTAAGCCCCGCTCCCTTACGGATTGATTGTTTTGGGATTGGTGTCCGCGCCGGTATCCGCCGTACCGGTTGTCGTTCCCTTGTCGTTGCCCGTTACCGCATCGCCGACTTTGTCCATGCCGTTATCAATTGCATTTCCGGCATTATCCATGCCGTTCTCCACGGCATCTCCCACATTGTCCATACCGTTCTCAATGTCATCCCCGACGGTATTGCCGTTATCGACCACGCCGTCATGGTTCTGGTCTTCGGTCACGTTATTGTCCGTGCCGTTCTGGTTGGTTTCGTCCGCCGTGTTGGAGCAGCCGCAGGCAAGCACCATCGTCAGCGCGGCAAGCAAAGCGATAAGCCTTTTCATTGCATTTCCTCCTTGTACATTTGCCGTTAGTATAGGAGGCGTTTCGATTTTTTATACGTAAAAATCAATTTTTTGCATATGCGATAATACAACCGAGCAAGTCAATCCGGTCACAAGCCCAAGCGGCACACTCATCACCAGCAGAAACGGCAGATACGCCACCACCGCGCCGGTCTGCATCCAAATAACGGCTGCGATGATTTGTCCGATGTTGTGCGCCGCCGCGCCCGCGACGCTCACCCCCAAAAGCGAGCAGAACCGTCCCTCCACGCACAGCAGCAGCCACATAGCCGCCAGCGATAGCAGGCCGCCGAACAGTGAAAACAAAAATGCGGTCACGCTGCCCATGAGCAGACTGGACAGCGCCACGCGGCACAGCAGCACCGCCAGCGCGTCCCGCACGGACAGCCGCGTGAGCGCGAACAGTGTCACCACATTGGCAAGGCCAAGCTTGACCCCCGGCACCGGAACGACTGCATCCAGCGGAAACAGACGCTCGACGAGCGACAGCACGACCGCGAGCGCGGTCAGCATCCCGCAAACCGTCAGCCTTTTTGCTTTCACGCTTTCACATCCTCTCCGTTATGATACAATCGCGTCAATCTCGCCTGTCTCACCCACAATTTTCAGCACCACACGGTTGGGCAGACAAACCGCAACCTGTCCCGCCCGCGTCAGCGTACCCGTGCGCACACAAACCTGATCGCGGCAATCCGCTGACTCCATGCGCGCACTTTTACCGGACAGCACAATCACATTATGCCCGTCCAAATCAATGGTGCGGTCGGTATCATCGGTCAGTGCGACACGCTCGACCAGCTGATTGTCCTGCCAGATTTCGGCATACAACCGTTCTCCCTGCGTGCCTGCGGCAAGCGCCGCGGTCAGCGCCGCTGCCAGCAGCAGCACGGTACCGATGATGACAAAGTCCCCCCATTTGAGCCTACTGCGCATCCGTGTACCCCTTTTCCTCTCCGAGGAAGGTATAGGTGCAGACCGAAGCGACCGCATCTGTGGTATAAATCTGCTTATCCGAAGTAATAAACACTGCTGCGATGTTGTTTTCCGCGCAGAACGCCAGTCCATTGTCCAGCCCCATGACAAACAGTGCGGTCGTCAGCGCATCCGCACGGGTGGAGTTTTCATCTATCACGGTCACACTGCGCAGACCGGTATCCGCCGGATAACCGGTCTTGGGGTCGAAAATATGGTGATATCGCTTGCCGTCCTGCTCAAAATAACGCTCATAGTCCCCCGAAGTGACGACCGAAGCATCCCGCACCTCGGCGGTGGCCACAAACTCTGCATTGTTGTCCGGGTCGGCAACACCGACCACCCAGTTTCCGCCGTTGCGTGCCGGATTCTCTCCGAATGCGCCGATGTTGCCGCCGAGCTGCACCAATGCGCCGGTTACCGTGTCCTCCGGCTGCTGCGTGAGCAATGCGAACACAGCGTCGGTTGCAAAACCCTTGCCGATGCCGCCTAAATCAAGCTGCGCACCACCCAGCAGCTGCACCTGATTGTCTCCAAGCAGCTTGATGTTCTCATAGCCCACATGGGACAATGCCTCGTCAATTTCCGCCTGCGCCGGTACATGCGCGTTTTCCGTATTGATGCCCCATAAATCGGTCAGCGTCGCCATGGTGGGGTCAAACGCACCGCCGGTCCATTCAGCATACTGCACCGCCGCTTCAATTGCCGCATACGTATCCTCGCTGACCTCACACGCGGCGCCGTTGGCATGATTCAAGCGATACAGGTCGCTGTCCTCCCGCGTGCGAGACAAAGCAGGCTCCAGCGCATTGACCTCCTGCTCACAAGCTACGGCAGCCTGCTGTGCGCTGTCCTCATCACTGCCATACACGGAAACCGACATAAAAGTGTCCATCGCAAAAAAATCCGTCGTGTAGCTTGACTGCCGTCCTGCGCAGCCTGTCAATCCAAAAAGCAGCAAAAATACTGCAAAAACTCGCTTCATACCATACTCCTCATCACAAAAAATCCTGTATCATTATAATACACCGCGAAACAATGCGCAAGGCCGGCTTTCGCCTCTTTCCGACATATCCCCTGTCATACAAACAGCAAGGCGCTGCGGCCATTCCAGCCGCAGCGCCTTTTCATTCCGGTTCGGTTTAACCCAACATAACCTTGTGGAAGGTTTTTTTGCCCTTTTTGACCATGCGCTCCTGCGCAAAGAAGTCCTTGTCGAGCATCGTCTTAAAGTCGGCAATCTTCTCGCCATCGATGGACACACCACCGCCCTGCACGAGCTTACGCGCCTCGCCGTTCGAGGCGGCAAGGCCGCACTTGACCAGCAGCGTCAGCACGCCAATCTGACCATCGGTAAAATCCGCATCAGTCAGCGTCGTTGTGGGCATGTTTTCACTCGCGCCGCCGCCGACAAAGATACTCTTGGCGGCTTCCATCGCCTTGTCTGCCTCTTCCTTGCCGTGTACCAGCTCGGTCAGCTCATAGGCAAGAATTTCCTTTGCCTTGTTCAGCTGCGCGCCTTCCCAGCTATCCATTTCTTCAATCTGCTCGAGCGGCAGGAAGGTCAGCATACGGATGCACTTGAGCACGTCTGCATCGTCCACGTTGCGCCAGTACTGGAAGAAGTCGTAGGGCGAGGTCTTGTTCGGGTCGAGCCATACCGCGCCCGCCGCAGTCTTGCCCATTTTCTTGCCCTCGGAGTTGAGCAGCAGCGTGATGGTCATGGCGTGCGCGTCCTTGCCCAGCTTGCGGCGGATAAGCTCGGTGCCGCCGAGCATGTTGCTCCACTGGTCGTTGCCGCCGAATTGCATGTTGCAGCCGTAGTGCTGGAACATGTAATAGAAGTCGTACGACTGCATAATCATATAGTTAAATTCGAGGAAGCTCAGGCCCTTCTCCATGCGCTGCTTATAGCACTCCGCACGCAGCATGTTATTCACAGAGAAGCATGCGCCAACCTCGCGCAGCAGCTCGATATAGTTGAGCTTCATCAGCCAGTCGGCGTTATTGAGCATCATGGCCTTGCCTTCGCCAAAGTCGATAAAGCGCTCCATCTGCTTTTTGAAGCAGTCACAGTTGTGCTGGATGGTCTCAACCGTCATCATCGAGCGCATGTCCGTGCGGCCGGAGGGGTCTCCGACCATACCCGTGCCGCCGCCAATGAGTGCGATCGGCTTGTTGCCCGCCATCTGCAAGCGCTTCATCAGGCACAGCGCCATAAAGTGACCGACATGCAGGCTGTCTGCCGTCGGGTCAAAGCCAATGTAGAAGGTGGCCTTGCCGTTGTTTATCATTTCGCTGATTTCTTCCTCATTGGTCACCTGCGCGATCAGCCCGCGCGCTTTGAGTTCTTCGTAAAGTGTCATGTGTGTTTCTCCCGCATTTATTTTGTTTCTTTCATCCATATACGCCGCGTATCCTCTCACGGAGCGCGTTCCTTATACCGCTCGTCGATAATCACCATGCGTCAGCCCTCCTGCCCTGCCAACTCCAACAGTTCTTCGGCATTCCGGCGCGCCGCATCCGAAATCTGCTCACCGGACAGCAGCCGCGCAATCTCGTCCACGCGCTGCGCCCGATCCATCGGCCGAACATCCGTATAACTGCGTCCGTCGCGCACGGATTTGGAAATGCGCAGATGATGGTCGCCCATCGCCGCAATCTGCGGCAGGTGCGTGACGCACAGCGTCTGCTTTTTCTTCGCT
The DNA here is from genome assembly GCF_052117165.1 of Agathobaculum sp. LCP25S3_E8. Lineage (NCBI taxonomy): Bacteria > Bacillati > Bacillota > Clostridia > Eubacteriales > Butyricicoccaceae > Agathobaculum > Agathobaculum sp. LCP25S3_E8. Next base: position 28,168 of record NZ_JBQKJR010000013.1, on the reverse strand, counting down.
ATCGCGGACAGCTTGCGCGCAATTTGCTGCGCGGCATGGCCGGAAACGCCGGTATCTATCTCATCAAAAATCAGCATACCAACATCTTCGCCCGCCGTCAAGACGTTTTTGAGTGCCAGCATGATACGGCTCAGCTCACCGCCGGACGCAACCTTGGATAACGGTTTTTCCGGCTCGCCGGGGTTAACAGAGATTTCAAACGTCACCGTGTCAAAGCCATGCGCCGCCAGCTTTGCACCCGTGTGCACCGCTACGTGCATTTTAACCTTGTCCATATCCAGCTCCGCCAGCTCCCGCACGATTTCCTTTTCCAACCGGGCAGCAGCTGCCCGCCGTTTCTCCGAAATCTGTCCAGCCAGCCGTTTCGCCTCGCTCAGCTCTGCGCGGTATTGCTCGCGCAGCTCCTCCCGTCGATTATCGGAATCGGCAAGTGTCTCAAGCTCTGACGTGATTCGCTCATAGTAGGCGGCAATCTCTTCGAGTGTGCCGCCGTATTTCTGCTTGAGTCGATAAATCAAGTCAAGCCGCTGCTCCACCCATTCTCGCTCAGCCGAGGAAAAATCCAGATTGTCGCTGCGGCTTGTGACGCTGTCCCGCAGGTCGGCCGCAAGCAGCCGCACCTCCTCGGCCTGTTCCGCCATCGCATCGAACGCCTCAGACACCTCATGCAGTCCGGCCAGCGCCGCCGCTGCCTGGTCGAGCAGTGCGCACGCGCCGCCGACCTCATCGTCTCCGTTCAGCGCAAGCCGCACCTGCTCCAGCGCACCTGCAATCTTACCCGCATGGTCAAAATACGCCTTGCGCTGGGCAAGCGTTTCATCCTCGTCCGGCTGCAGCGCCGCCTGCTCAATCTCTTCCTTGTGGAAAGAGAGCATGTCGATGCGCTGCAGGCGCTCCTGCTCACCGGTTTCCAGCGCTGTGATCTCCCGCCGCAGTGCCAGCAGCGCCTGATATTTGGGCCGGTACTGCGCCAGCAGCGCATCCAGTCCGGCATATCCGTCCAGATAGTCGATATGATGCTGTTCATCCAGCAGCTTCTGACCGTCGTTCTGACCGTGAATATCAATCAGATAAGGCGCAAGCTGCCGCAGTACGGCAGCCGATACCGGCTTCATATTCACCCGACAGGTGCTCTTGCCATCCGCCGTAATCTGCCGCTGCAAATGCAGCACATCCGGCTCATCTCCCGTGAGGGCCAGCTCATCGAGCAGACTGACCAGCCCCGCCGAAAGGTCGGTGAACACCGCGCTGACAAACCCTTTCTGTGCACCTGCGCGCACCAAATCGCGGCTGACCCGCTTGCCGAGAATTGCGCCAATCGAGTCAATGACAATCGATTTACCTGCGCCGGTTTCACCGGACAGCACGGTGAGCCCATTCTCCAGCTCGATGTCCGCCCGCTCAATCACCGCGATATTTTCAATATGGAGTAATTGCAGCATCGCCGCTTCCTCCTCTGCTTACTTTAAAATGTCCTGCGCCTGCTGACAAAAACGCGCCGCGCTCTCATTATTGCGCATAACCGCAAACACCGTGTCGTCTCCGCCGAGCGTGCCGACTACATCCGAGGCGCGCATCGCGTCAATCGCCATCGCGGCTGCCTGTCCCAATCCGGGCAGCGTTTTAATGACCACCATGTTCTGCGCAGCGGAAATCTCAGTGACACATTCGCGAAAGATGTTGCGCAGGCGAGTGGTGAAGCTGTCCGCCGCCCCGCCGGTCGCCGCCGTGTATTTATATTTGCCGGTTTCGGCAGAAAGCGACTTTATCAGCCGCAGCTCCTTGATATCGCGCGAAACCGTGGCCTGTGTCGTGTTGTAGCCGAATGCCCGCAGGTGGTCGGTCAACTCCTCCTGCGTCTCTATCTCAAACCGGTCAATCAGTTCAAGTATTTTCGCCTGTCTTTGAAATTTCATATTCGCGCCCCCTGTCAGAGCTTTTTCTGCAAAATTTTATAGAAGCTGATTCCCTTCAGCCGCACCAGACGAGTGCGCAGCGGCGAACGCGTAATCTCGACCCGGTCATCCGGCCGAATGGCAAAGCCCTGTCCGCCGTCCGCCGAGAGAAACACTTCGCTTCCCCCCTCGCAGGCCGCAGAAAGTGCAATGCGCCGCTCCGGTGCAAACACGAACGCCTTTGCCGCAAGCGCATGCGCGCAAATCGGAATGACCGCCAGATTTTCCGCGCTCGGCTCAATCACCGGACCGCCCGCGGACAAACCGTAAGCGGTCGACCCGGTCGGCGTGGCGACAATCAAACCGTCGCCGTTAAAATGCGTCACATCCTCATCGTCCGCCGAGATACGCACGCGTACCACGCGAAACGCCGTTCCTTTTGCCAGCACGATATCATTAAGCGCGTCGTTTTCATAGACCACCCGCCCCTGACGAAATACAGCGACATGCAGCATCATCCGGCTGTCAATTGAATACTCTCCGCTGAAGAGCTTTTCCATCTCGCCCAACTCACCCGGCTCAAGCTCGGTCATGAAGCCGACATGGCCGACATTGATGCCCAGCATGGGCAGCTCCTGCTGCGCGGCCACACGGGCCAGACGCAGCATGGTCCCGTCGCCGCCCAGCACAACCGCCAAATCAGCAAACTGTACCGCAGAGCCGGTTTCCATATAATCCACGCCGCTCAGGTCCAGCGCGGCTGACCGCAGCTGCATCGGCAGCATCAAGCGAACACCCTCTCGCTGCAGCTGGTCACAGACCTGCGGCAGCACAGCGTATGCGCCCTCTTTTCGCATGTTGGGATAGATAAAAAAGCGCTTCATTTCTGTCTCAGCCATCCAATTCTTCATGTGCCTGCCGCACAACCTCGCGCAGGTCGGGCACACTATCCTCGCCCTGCTTCCATAAGTAGCCCAAAAACTCGATATTCCCCTCCGGTCCCTTGATGGGCGAGAACGTGACATCGCGCACGGCAAAACCTGCCGTATGCGCGTTTTCCACGAACTGTTCCAGCACTTCCAGATGGATTTCCGACTCACGCACCACGCCTTTTTTGCCGACCTTGCCCTTTCCCGCTTCAAACTGCGGCTTAATCAGACATGCCACACGGCCGTCCTCGGTCAGCAGTCCGGAAACGACCGGCAGCACCAGCCGGAGCGAGATGAACGACACGTCAATGACGCACAGAGACGGCGTTTCCTCCAGCATATCCGGCGTCACATACCGGATATTGGTGCGCTCCATGCACTTGACACGCGGGTCCTGCCGCAGACTCCATGCAAGCTGCCCGTAACCAACGTCGATGGAATATACCTTGACCGCGCCGCGGCGCAGCAGACAATCGGTGAACCCGCCGGTGGACGCACCTACGTCCATCACAACCAGCCCTGCCGGGTCAATGGCAAAATAGTCGAGCGCCTTCTCGATTTTCTTGCCGCCGCGGGAAACAAAGGCATTTTCATTGCCTCGTACTTCCAGCTCGGCGTTTTCATCCACCATATCGCCCGCTTTGCCGGCTTTCTGACCCGCAATATAGACAATGCCTTCCATAATCGCGGTTTTTGCGCGCTCCCGCGAAGGACAAAGTCCTTTTTCAAACAGCAATACATCCAAACGTTTTTTAGCCAAGGTCGTTTTCCTTTCCCTTTCGGTTTTTGATGACAAACGAAGCGATGCCTTCCGCGTCGATGCCGCAATGCCGATACAGCTCGTTTACGCCGCCGTGCGGCAGGAACCGGTCGCCGGTGTTCAGCCGGTCTACCCGGCCGCTCTGGTGAGCGGCGACCCATTCACCCAGACTGCCGCTTTCCACAACATCCTCGACCACCACGCACCAACCGGACAGTTCTTGCTCCCGCTCGCGGAACGCGTCCGCCAATCCGTTTCCGATTTCATTGACTTTGTATACCTGCGCATGCACGCCCTTGTTCTCCAGCATGTCCGCTGCGGCGATTGCTTCATTGACTAGGACGCCATGGGTCAGCAGCGTCACGGTATGACCGGCCGCCTCCCGCACACAGGCAATCGTCTCGCCTGCCGTATCCTTTCGGAAGGCGCCCTCGCCGCCGCGCGGATAGCGAATAGCCACCGGACCGTTCTCATGATAAAGCGCGTGCGACATCATGCTGCGCAGCTCGGCAAAGTTCGACGGACAGAATATCTTCATCCCCGGTATCGAGCGCAAAAACGCCACATCCAACACACCGTTATGCGTTGCGCCGTCCGCGCCGACAATACCTGCGCGGTCCACGCACAATACCACATGCAGCCCTTCAATCGCTACATCGTGCACAAGTTGGTCATAAGCGCGCTGCAAAAAAGTGGAATATATCGCTACCACCGGCACTAGCCCCTGTGCCGCCATGCCGGCCGCCATAGCAACCGCATGCTCCTCCGCAATACCGACATCAAAAAAGCGGTCCGGAAAGCGGGAGGCAAAGCGCGTCAGCCCTGTACCGGACGGCATCGCCGCCGTAATCGCGCAAATACGTGCATCCTTTTCCGCAAAAGCGCACAGTTCACGTCCGAAGCAGGCGGAAAAATCCTCTTTCTTCGTTGCCTTGAACGCACCGGTCAGCGGATCAAACGGTGAAACACCGTGATACTTTTCCGGTTCGCGCTCACTGGGCGCATAACCGCGGCCCTTTTGCGTCATCACATGCAGTAAAACCGGCTTTTTGATTTTCTTCGCCTGTGCAAGCAGCTCACACACGCTTTTCAGGTCATGCCCATCCACCGGACCGAGATAGATAAATCCCATCTGCTCAAATAAAGAGGTCGGCAGCAGCAGCCTTTTCATACGCGCTTTCATGCGTGAAATACCGCGTGATACCGCGCCGCCGCCCGGAATCCGCGCCAAGCGCTCTTTTACCCTCGCCTTGGTATACAGATAGCGCGGACTGACGCGCAGACGTGACAAATGCCGGCTCAGTCCGCCGACATTCTTTGCAATCGACATGTTATTGTCGTTGAGCACCACCAGAAGCGGTTCGCCCGACGTTCCCGCGTTGCTGAGCGCCTCATAAGCCATACCGCCGGTCAGCGCGCCGTCACCAATGACGGCAACCACATGATATTTCTGGTTTTTGAGTGTGCGTGCATGCGCCATGCCCAGCGCAACCGATACCGAATCCGAAGCATGTCCGGTCACGCAGGGATCGGTGACGCTTTCCTCCGGCTTCATAAAACCGGAAAGACCGCCGTACTGTCGCAATGTATCAAAGCGGTCACGGCGGCCGGTTAAAATCTTATGAACATAACTCTGGTGTCCCACGTCATAGATGATGCGGTCACGTGTGGAATCGAACTCTCGCTCCAGTGCAACAGCCAGCTCGACAACGCCCAAATTGGAAGCCAGATGGCCGCCGGTACGCGAAACCGAATCGACGATGAACTCGCGCAAAGAGGCGCACAGCACCCCCAAGGTGTCATAAGACAATCCGCGCAAGTCTGCGGGGCTTGTGATATTGTCCAGAATCCCGTATCTCTTCATAACATCATTCCCACCAAGGAAGCATTTTTCTATCTCTTGCTGTCCAGCGAAAACGGCAGCACGGACAACACCCGTCCGCAAATAGCCAGCACCCGGCTGCTGAACGCAATGGCCACGCCTTTGCCGGCCGCTTTGCCGCCGATTGTCATCGCAGAAATCAAACCGGTCACCAAAAGCGACACCAACACCACTTTCGCACCGTTCATCCCGGCCGTAATATTGGCGACAATCAGCGCGCCTGTTGCACCGGAAATAATGCCGCAGATATCGCCGACCACGTCGTTGCAGATGCTCGACACCTTTTCCGCGTTGCGGGTCATCCACACCGCTTCCTTCGCGCCGCGCACGCGGTGCGCCGCCATCGAATGAAATTCTTTCTCGGTGGCTGAGGCGGCGGCAATGCCAATCATATCAAATACTATGCCCAATGCGATAAAGAAAAACAGCACCACAAAGGACAAAATTGTACCCGCGCTATTGAGCGCTTCATTGGACATATAACTCATCACAACCGACAGCACAAAGCTGACCGGCATGATGGTCGCCACCCATTTGGTGTTGATGAGCCGCGGCTTTTGCGGCGGCTGGTTCTTTTTTTTCGGTTTATCGGATGCTTCCAAAAAAAATACTCCTTATTTACAAAACCCTTCGGTTGTTTCATCCAAATAGAAGTGACGGCAGGCCGAGTTAATCTTGCGGCTTGAGGTTCGGTTGGCTTTCCCCGCGGACTGCCACGCGTCGCCGTCGTGGGGGTTTCCCATTATAGTCCGTGCCGGGATGTTACCATCACCGGGACCGAATTGCCACTGAGTCCGCACTGCAATCCTCTGCCTGCCTCATTGCTGAATAGCCTAGGTGATTTCCACTGCAGGCAACACGATTCTTAGCCTCTTTTGCAGACATGGTTTCAACCGTCAATTCCCGCGGCGTTCCTGGCCGGGAAACCGCGGGCGGATACGATATCCACCATGGCCACGCAAGGCAGGCTACACTGCACACAGCGTTTTGGGCGCCGCGCGGGCTTCCGGCCGCAATGGCCGGCGTATTCCGCGCAGCTTCCGCCGCACCGCAATACAGGTTTCATCCCGTGCCGTTGGACATCCATCAACCCCGAAAGGGATGCTATAGGTGTCCGACAGTCACGGGTCTCCACGGCGAGAGGGTCGGTACTTCATGCCATTGAAGCGCGCCCGCAAGCCTTAACCTCCAGCATCCACCCCAAACTGGGCGTAAGAAGCAAACACCAGAGACTTCATCGATATGCCCTTCTACGGATTTTTAGGCCCGTCCTGGGAATCGTATGCGCTGACTAGGATACTACGTCACTTATTTGTTATTCTATCACATAAATCCATCGGATTCAAGAAAACCACGCAAAAAACAGCGTTTAATTCGTCCGATTGGTCAAACTGCGCGCCAATTCGACGAGAAATGCGCTTTCCGGCTGACCGGATACCGCCTGCACGGCCTCGTCGGTCAGGCTTGCCACCAGACGGCGGCACTCCTCCATGCCCAGCAGCGACGGGAAGGTGGATTTTTCGCTCTTTTCATCCTTGCCGACCGTCTTGCCGAGCGTCGCGGTGTCGCCCTCGATGTCCAGCATATCGTCCCGAATCTGGAACGCAAGGCCGAGCTTGTCCCCGTAGGTGCGCGCCATGTCGAACGTCTGCGCATCGTTTTTGCCCGCCGCAACGCAGCCAAGCTCACACGCCGCGCGCAGCAAACAGCCGGTCTTAAGGCTTTGCAGCAGGCGCAGCTCGTCCAGCGAAATCTTTCGATGCTCTGCTCCCATGTCCAGCACCTGCCCGCCAATCATACCGTTCATGCCCGCAGCCTGTCCTAAGATGCGGATGCAGGCAAGGGCAGTCTCCGCAGACACACCCTCGGCCGAGGCCGCAGTCTCAAATGCAGCAGTCAGCAGTCCATCGCCCGCGAGTACGGCGGTCGCCTCGCCAAACGCCTTATGGCAGGTCGGACGACCGCGGCGCAAATCATCGTTGTCCATGCACGGCAGGTCATCGTGGATAAGCGAATAGGTGTGAATCATCTCGAGCGCGCACGCAAACGGCAGCGCCTTTTGCGTGTCGCCGCCGCACAGGCGGCAGAACTCCAGCACAATCACCGGACGCAGACGCTTGCCGCCCGCCATCGCTGAATATTTCGCGGCTTCAAAGATGCGGTCGTATCCTTCGCCCGTTTCGCGGGACAGGTATTTCTCAAGCGCAGGCTCAATGACCGCAATATCCGCTTCCAGCTGCTCTGCAAACGTCATTTTCCTGCCTCCTCCACGTCAAACGGCTGCTCGGTCAGCTCGCCCTGCACATTTTCCTGCATGACCGTGACCTTCTGCTCGGCCTTGTCCAGCATTTTGCCCAGTGCCGCAGACAGCTTGGTGCCCTCCTCAAACAGCTTAATGCTGTCGCCGAGCGGCGCTTCGCCCTTTTCCAGCAGGCGGACGATTTCCTCGAGCCGCTCCATCTGGCTTTCAAATGTCTTTTCCGCCATCGTTCTGTTCCTCCTCGATATCGGTCACGCGGCAGTTTGCCGCGCCTTTTGCAAATCGGATGTGCAGGCTATCCCCTGCTTTGAGCATCGACGCATCCGTGATGACTGCGCCGCGCACACCTTTATTTGCCACCGCGTAGCCGCGCGCCAGCACACGCAGCGGACTGATTGCATCCAGCGTGGCCACCGTCCTTGTAAAGCGCAGACGGCGGCGCTGCACACCGTCCCGCCCGGCCGCGAGCAAACGGCGGCGCAGCAGCGTCAGCTTTTGTTCTTCGCGCGCGAGATACGCCGGGAATGCCGCAAGCAATCGGTCGGCCGTCCGGTCGAGCAGCACGCGCTTTTCTTCGATATACCGCATGGGGTTGCGCACTTCCAGCCGCTGCTGCAAAGCCTCCAGCGTGCGCTGCTTGTGCTGTATCTGTTTGTGCGCCGCCGCATGCAGCCGTGTGTCCAGCGTGCGCAGACTCAGCGCATATTCCGCGCGGTCCGGCACCGCCAGCTCGGCCGCGCCCGAGGGCGTAGGCGCGCGCAGGTCGGCGACAAAGTCCGCAATGGTCACGTCCGGCTCATGGCCGACCGCCGAAATCACCGGAATTTCGGACGAAAAAATCGCCCGCGCGACCGCTTCCTCATTAAACGCCCACAGGTCCTCCATCGACCCGCCGCCGCGTCCGCACAGGATGACGTCCGCCTCGCCAATCGCATTGGCCAGACCAATCGCCCGCGCGATACTGTTCGCCGCACCCTGTCCCTGCACCTGCGCGGGATAGAGCGTCACCGCTGCCAGCGGCCAGCGGCGGCCCAGAATGCGAATCATATCGCGCACCGCTGCGCCGGTCGGCGAGGTGACGAGCGCAATTTTGCGCGGCATGTGCGGAATGGGCTTTTTGTACATCGGGTCAAACAAGCCCTCGGCCTGCAATTTTTTCTTCAGCTGCTCAAAAGCAAGATTGAGTGCACCCGCGCCGTCCGGGATTATCTCGGAAATATACAGCTGCACCTGCCCCGTGCGCGGGAATGAGCTGACGCGCGCCCGCACAATGACCTTCATGCCGTTTTCCAGCCGGAATTTCAGACGCATCGCGTCCGAACGGAACATCACCGCGTTGATGGACGCACCCTCGTCCTTGAGGCTCATATAGTGATGCCCCGAAGAGTGTGCCTTATAGTTGGAGATTTCGCCCTGCACCAGCAGATTGCGATAGCCGGGCACGGTGTCGAGCAGTTCCTTGATTTCGTTATTGAGTTGTGTGACCGAATAAATCGTACTCACGTTTTGTTCCTTTCATAAAGCCGCGCAGCGAGCACCGCCACGCCGACCGCATTATCCCCCGACAGCACCGGCTCGGCAAACCAAACCCGTCCCTCGAACGCCTGCTGCATGCGCGCGCGCAGCACGCGGCTTGCCATCACGCCGCCCGCACAGAGAACCGGGCAATCGTATTGTTTCAGTGCCTGCTCGGTCGCTTTGACGACCGCATTGGCGACCGTTTCAAGCGTAAACCGCGCCATCTGCGCCGGTTTTGCGGTCTTGTGCCTGTTTTCCACCTGATTTTGCATGCCGGACAGCGAAAACCGGCAGTCCGCCACTTTTGGGCGGTAGCCTTTTTCCGGCTCTGCGTCCATCGCCAGCGCATCGAGCGCCGCACCCGACGGAAACGGCAGCCCCAGCAGCGCACCCGCACGGTCGATGAGCTGTCCCGCCGCAAGGTCGGTCGTGCCGCCAATGCAAGTGCAGTCCGGCAAGCCATCTGCCCCCGGCGTCACATACAGCAGCTCACTCGTCCCGCCCGACAGATGCCATGCAAGAAAGGGCTCGTCCAGCAGGCCCAGCCGCCCGGCGGAGAGCGCCGCCGCCGCGATATGCCCCTGCTGGTGCGATACGGTAAAAAGGGGCACAGATAGCAAATGCGCCGCGCTGCGCGCGACGCTCTGACCCGCCAAAAAGCACGGCATATACGAACCCTCGACCGCGCGCGGGCGGGTGCTGACGCCGATGGCGCGCACCTCGCCCTGCGGCAGGGCCTCAATTTTTTCATGCAGATGGACGGTATGCTGAAACAGCGCATCCGATTGACGCAAGCCAATTGCGCCCTCCGGTACAGTCAGCAGGCTACCCTCATTGTGCCACGCACCGTTTTCCGCGTCAAATACCGCAGCAGACGTGCGGTAGTTTGAGGTATCAATCCCCAGAAAGCGCTCAGGCATCGGCATTCTCCGCCGACGCCGCCGCATCGGGCCGTGCGGCACGCGCTACCGATCCAAGCACGCCATTGATGAACGACGCGGCCTCGTCCGTGTCGTATACCTTGGCCAGCTCGACCGCTTCATTGATTGCCGCACCCACCGGCACGTCTTCCACATAGCGCATCTCATAAATGGCAAGGCGAAGCACAGCAACCGTCATGCGCGACATGCGGCTGATTTTCCAGCCCTTGGAGAAGGCTGCAATCGTCTCATCCAGTTCCTGCTGGCGCGCGGCCACACCCTTTACCACCGCGCGGATGTACTCGGTCTGCGCTTCGGACAATTTGCCCGCATACAGCGCAATATCGCCACTGATTGAGGCCATAATGGACTCGTCCAGCCGCTCTTCCAAATTTTCGTCCTCAAACTGCTGGAACCCCATTTCAAAAATCAGGTGCAGCGCAATTTCTCTTGCTTTCGTTCTGCTCATCACACTCACGGCGGCAGTTTCCTCCCATTTTTCGGTTACGCCTTATTTTATCCTATTTTCGCCAAAGTTGCAAGGTGCTATTCCCGAAAAGGCATGCCGGAACAAAAGAAAACGGCAGGGCGACACGCCTTGCCGTTTTGATGCCGTTCTTATTCCTGCTCCGCAGGCTGTTCCTCAACTGCCGGCGCGGGTGCAAACGTCACACCGCCGACATGCACATTGACCTCGGTGACCTTCAGGCCGGTCATGGATTCGACCGAAGACCGCACATTCTCCTGCACCTGCTTTGCCACCTCACAGATGTTGTGACCGAACAGCGCAAGAAAACCGATCTCGATTTTGACCGTTCCCTCCTCGCCGATTTCAATGCGGACGCCCTTGGAAAGGTTCTTTTTACTCAAAAAGCCAACGATGTCACTGGTCAAAGTGGAATACAAACCACTCACGCCTGCGGTTTCCGAAGTGGCCAGCGCCGCGATAGATGCAACAACGTCCTCGGAAATCCGAATGGAACCCTGATCGCTCTCGGTCGACCAATACTCCTTGTGATCCGCCATAGTGCTCACTCTCCTTTAAACGGATTATAGCACAGTTTTGGCAAAATGCAAAGCAAAAATACGTGTCCGACCGCTTACTCCGCTTCCACTATCTTGACCTGTCCCGCGGTCATGCCGGTTTCACTGACCACGATATCTTTGATGACCGTCACATCGGTCGCCTGCAGTCCGCCGTCCGGCGGCGCAACCACGACATTGACGCTGCTGTCTCCAATCATCACCACTGCATCCGCATACCCTTTGGCGCGAATCAGGCTTTCGATGTTCGCCTCGGCAACCGAATCATCCGCCAGCGCGGAAATCTGCGCGGCCGCCTCATCCTTGGCCGCCTGATCCGCATCCTCGCTCTCGCTCAGCTCACGCAGCGTGCTCACCGCTTCATCCCGCGCCTGCTCACGTGTCAGACGGGAGGTTGCAAAATAATCTTCCCCCTCCGTCACATCCGCCGCCCCGGTGTCCGCCCCTGTTGTATCCGCACCGGTCTGTCCGGCCACCAGCAGTTCCTCCGGCGCATCGACATAACTCCAGTTTAAGTAAACCGCCGCGCATAGCAGCAGCGCTATCACACCGTATACCGCGCCGCGTTTCTTGATTTTTTTCATCACTGCTCGCCCTCCTGTATTTGGTTACTATGTTTTATGATGCATCGGACATTTTCAGAACCGTAACTTTGTCCGTCCCGATGCCGCACACTGTACTGACCGCCTGCGTCACCGCCAGACGCACCTGTGCATTGTCCGCGCCGTCGCACAAAACGACCGCACCACGAAATGTCGGCAGCAGATTTTTGACCGTTACAGGTTTTTCTCCGTAACTGCCGTCGCTGAGAATGGTCAAATCGCTTTCGTAGCTTTGACTGCTGTCCATGCCGGTCGTCTGGCGGGTGTTGACCGCGTAAACTGCTTCGCCGCTCTGCTCGAGCGACAGCATCAGCTGAACCCGCCCCACGCCGTCCACCGCCGCCAGCTTATCGCACAGCGTCTGCTCAAAAGCGGCAAGGTCAAACGCGGTTTCCCCCTCCGTCACATCCGCCGATGCCGCCGTCTCCTGCGCGCTGCGCCCACCTGAGGCGAGCAGCAACACACCCGCCAGCAGCACAATCAGCACCGCGCGGTACTTGACCGCAAGCGGCACAATCTTTTGCTGCGCCGCGCGCAGCCACTCCTTCCACTGTTCTTTCATTGCGCCACCCACTCCTGTCTGTCCGCGTCTACGCCGCAGCCCTCAGTTACCAGCGTTTTCAGCTCATCCAGCCGCGCCGCGTCCGCGCTTTGATAGTACACCGTTACCTTTCCCACCTGCAAAATACCGTTTTCGTCGTTCTCCATCGTTACATGTACCGAACAGTCAAAGCCTTTGGCCTGTGCACTGCTTTCGAGCGCGTCCGCAATGCTGGCCGCCACCGTGCTCATCGTTGTCTGTGCGTTTTGCTCCTGTATCGCATCTACGTCAATGCCCGCAAGCGTCCCGTCCCGAACGCCCTCCCAGCCGGTCAGGCGCAGCCCTGCCAGCGGCTGGAGCAGCGCCAGCAGCATCAACAGCCCTGCCGCCAGCTTGACAATCTCGCGCAGCGCGCCGCCTTCGACCACGCGCAGCGCGACCGCGGACGCGACGCCTGCCAGCGTCACGCGCAGCAGAATGGTATGAAACAATTCACTCATATCGGCTTCACCATCGCAACCACATAAACCAGCTCCAAATACAGAATCAGACAGCAGGTGCTCAGCATGCCGAGCAGCAGGCCGAAGCCCGTGCTCACCCCTTCCAGCATCTGCCGCAGACTGTTCGAGCAAAGCGGAGAAAGCACCGCCGCGCCCGCCTTATAGCACAGATAGCTTGCGCCCACACGCAGAAACGGAATCAGACAAATCGCCGTCACACACAGCATACCGAACACACCTATCGAGCTGCGCAGCAGCGCCGCACCCGAAAGAACGGTTTCGGTCGCGTCCGAAATCACGCCGCCAACCACCGGCACCGCACCCGAAACCGCAAATTTTGCTGTCTTAAGCGCCATGCGGTCCACGTTGCCCGACACGCCGCCCGCAATGGTCAGATAGGCGGTGAACACGGTTAGAATCAGCTTGAGCGCGCCCGAGGTCAATCCCTTGATGCCGTCCGCAATGCCGTGCAGCATGCCGTTGTCCGTCGCCGCATCCACCGCAACGACCGCAAGATACGCGCATACCGCAGGCACCAGCAGCACATTTATCAGTCGGATGACCAAATCAAACACTACCATTGTCGCCACCTGCAAAGCGGTCGCCGTCGCGGCGTTCCCGCCTGCGGACAAAACGGTTGCCAGCACCGGCTGCAGCGTGCCAGAAAACAAACTGATTTCCGAAAGCGTTTCGCGGCACAGCGCGAGCACACCGGTAAAATCCTGCAGCAGCACCGTCGCGCATCCCAGCGCGCCCGCCATGTCAATCCATGCATCCGCCGCACCGCCCGCCGCCGCGGAAAAACCGCGTCCGGCTGCGGTCAGCACCACCACAATCGCCACCCGCACCAGTCCGCTCAGCGCATTTTTGAGCGCGCTGCAGCTGTCCTGCGCCGTGTTCTCCAGCAGACGGGCAAACGCACCCCCCAGCTCGTCCGCTGTGTCCATGTCTATGCCGTCCAGATACGCGCGCTGCTCCCCTGGCACAGCCCCAAGCAGGGCATTCCCCTGCGCCGCGCCCTCTCCTTCTGCCGCGGCCGCCGCCGTGATGCATGCCAGCAGCACGAGCAGCACTGCAATCACCTTTTTCATTGTCCTTTCCCTTTCATATCGTCCAGTCCGCCACCAGCTCCAGCACCTGCTCCAGCAGCGGCAGACACATGGAAAGCGCCAGAATCGCGCCCATGATTTCGAGCTTTGCCGCAAGCGCAGATTGTCCGCTGTCCCGACACAGCGCGCTCATAATGCGCACCACAACCGCCACACCGACTGTTTTGAGCACCGGCAGATACAGGCTTTGCGTGATGCCGCCCTGCGTCAGCAGGCCGGAAAACCGCTGCATCGTGCCGCCCACCAGTGCAAAGGCCCGCAGCAGGATGAGCACACCCGCCGTCAGCGTCAGCAGGAACGCGATTGCGGGCGCATCCTTTTTGAGCGTCATCGACAGCACCAGCACCAGCAGCACCAGCCCACAGGCTGCAATCAGGCTGTTCAAAACCCGAACACGCTTTTCATCATCGAAAACAGCTGGCTGATTTCCTGCACAATCAGCATCAGCACGACGATAAGCCCCGCCAGCGTGGTCATCAGCGCCTGTTCCTCTCGTCCCGACCGTGTCAGCAGCTGTCCGAGCACCGCCACCAGGATACCGACCGCCGCAATACGGAAAATCAGATCAACGTCCATATGTTCCTCCGTCCTCAGATCAGCACCAGCACCACCAAAATCCCCAGAGCAATGCCGCAGGTGCGGTACAGATTTCCCTTGTTTTGCAGTTCTCCCGCCGCAGTATCGCGCGCCGCTGCAAGACGCCGCGCAATCTGCTCCAGACCCGCGACCTGTTCGGCAGCGTCATACCGACCGAGCCATGCCGCCGCTTCGGACAGGATTTCGCACTCAGGCTGTCCCAGTCCGACCTGATCCCGGCAGTCCCGCAGCGATGAACGCCACAAATACCCCAGCGACAGCCCGTTTTCCTCCCGCAGGCGCCGCCGCAGATGGCCGAACACCATCCGGATAATCCGGTTTTCGCTCTCGGCCAGCTGTCCGACTATCTCGGGCACCGGCGTGCGGCGGCCGGAGATTTCGCCGCTCATCAGATGGAGCGCCAGCAGCATTGCGTCCGCTGCCGCCACGCGCCGCCGCAGCCCCTGCCGCGCGGAAAGCCCCAGCGCCGCACAGGCGCCGAATATCATCACCGAACCCATCAGCTTGAGCATAGGTTTCCCTCCATTTTCTCCATTCGATAGCGTCGTTTTCCCTCTTCCCGCGTGATGACCACCGCCCGCTCGAACACATGCAGCTCCAGCAGCGCACGATACAGCGGCCTGCGGCACAAATCGTCCACATCCGCCGCATGCGCGCTGGCCAGCACCGCCGTACCGCAGTGCGCGCACAGAGAAACCGCCTCCACATCCTCGGGCGCGGTGATTTCGTCAAAGGCAATCAGCTCGGGCGACATGGTTTTGAGCAGCATGAGCGCCGCCTGCTGTTTCGCGCAGTTTTCCAGCACATCCGTGCATCTGCCGACCGCAAACTGCGGCGCACCGTCCGACAAAGCGGCAATCTCTCCGCGCTCGTCCGCCACCGCGACCGCATGCCCCGCGTCCGATACCAGCCGCACCCATTCGCGCAGCAGCGTTGTCTTGCCGAAGCCGGGCGGCGACAGCAGCAGAACGCTTTGCGGCGTACCCGCACCGACCCACGGCCGGATAATCTCGTCCACCTCTGCCATCTGCCGCGCCACACGCAGGTTGACCGACGACAGCCCGCGCACCCCAATCACCTGTCCGTTTTCCTCGGCTACCGTGCCGCACAGCCCCAGACGGTGACCGCCGCCAATCGTCACAAACCCGTGCCGCAGGCTTTCCGCATAGCTATGTACCGAATACCGCGCCGCCCGGCTGAGCGTTTCCCGCAGCTCCTGCGCAGTCACCGGCGCAAAGCCTGTTTCCCGCTCGCCGTCCGCTGTGCGCACAGCCGGCGGTCTTCCCACGCGCAGGCGAACCTCCTCAACCTGATGCTGCCCGTCCAGCCATGCCAGCTCCGCCGCGCGCGGCGGAGGAAGACAGCCGATTGCCTGCAAAAATACTCCGTCCTGTTTTACTTCCATTTGCATCACCTGTCCTACTCTATGTCCGGCCTGTCCCGAATATGACTGCAACACAACCGTAACAAAACGGGCATTGACAAGCTGCGCGGTTGGGGATATAATAAGTATAAATATTGCACAAAGCGATGACAGAGGAAAGTAATTGTTCCAAGTGCGGCTTTCAGGGAGTGTCCGGCATGACTGGAAACGGACGCAGACGCCGGTACAATGAAGTTCCCTCTTGAGCTGCGGCGCTGAAACGCAATTTCCAGTAGGCGCCGACGGACTTCCTCCGTTACAGGGATAGGATATTTTCGTATCCGAAAAAAGTGCGGCATAGCGCTATGCCGAATGTGGGTGGTACCGCGGAACCGTTTGTCTTTCGTCCCTCTTTGTGGATGAAAGGCTTTTTTTGTGCTTTTTTCCGCCGGACAAACACCAATCCCACATCATTTCAAAGGAGAGACAAAACTATGATTATCATTATGAAGCAAGGCACGACCCGTGAGCATGTCGAGGAGCTGTCCCGCCACATTGAGCGCTGGAACGTCAAGGCAAACCCGATTTACGGCGCGGGCACCATCGTCATCGGTCTGGTAGGCGACACGGGCGCAGTCGATAAGGACGCGCTGCTGCGCGACCCGCAGGTAGAGAACATTCTCAAGGTGCAGGAGCCGTTCAAGCTGGCCAACCGCAAATTCCATCCGGACAATACCGAAGTGACCATCGCGCCGGGCGTTGTGGTCGGCGGCAAAAAGCTGGTCGTGATGGCCGGCCCCTGCTCGGTGGAGAGCGAAGAGCAAATCATCGATGTGGCCAAGCATGTGCAGGCAGACGGCGCCACCATGCTGCGCGGCGGTGCGTGGAAGCCGCGTTCCTCCCCGTACTCGTTCCAGGGCCTCAAGGCGGAAGGCCTGGAACTGCTGCACAAGGCGCATGAGGTCACCGGTCTGCCGGTTGTCACGGAAATCACCAACCCCGCGCATATCGACCTGTTCATGGACAAGTGCGACTGCTTCCAGGTCGGCGCGCGCAACATGCAGAACTTTGAGCTGCTCAAGGAGCTCGGTCAGACCGACAAGCCGATTCTCTTAAAGCGCGGCTTTGCCAACACGATGGAAGAATTCCTGATGAGCGCCGAGTACATCATGGCGGGCGGCAACGAACAGGTTATCCTGTGCGAGCGCGGCATCCGCACCTATGAGAAGTACACCCGCAACACGCTGGACATCTCGGCAGTACCCGTGCTCAAGCGCATGAGCCACCTGCCGGTTGTCGTCGACCCGTCTCACGCAGGCGGCATCTACTGGATGGTCGAGCCGCTGGCAAAGGCAGCGGTTGCCGCAGGCGCGGACGGCCTGATGATTGAAGTGCACAACGACCCCGCGCATGCCCTGTCGGACGGCGCGCAGTCGCTGACCTATGATTCCTTCCACGAAACCATGCACAACCTGCGTGCAGTTGCGCAGGCGGTAGGAAGAGACTTATAATATCCGTGCGATTTGCGCCTGACGGCGCACAAAAGCATACGTTCTGTGAAAGGAGTGTTTTGCCGTGCAGACTCTGAGCCTG
This sequence comes from Agathobaculum sp. LCP25S3_E8, assembly GCF_052117165.1. Classification (NCBI taxonomy): domain Bacteria; kingdom Bacillati; phylum Bacillota; class Clostridia; order Eubacteriales; family Butyricicoccaceae; genus Agathobaculum; species Agathobaculum sp. LCP25S3_E8. The sequence continues at coordinate 10,655 of NZ_JBQKJR010000013.1, read as the reverse complement.
ACAGGCGCAAACGGCCTGTCCGAAATCTGCATTGAAACCGGTCTGCTCAACCGCGCGGGCAAAGCGATGCTTGACGTTTTCTCCCCTTCCCGCGTACATATTGTGACCGACTCGACGGTCGCGCCTCTTTATCTGGAAAAGCTCACGCAGCAGTTTGACCTGCCGGTCAGCTCCACCGTCATTCCCGCGGGCGAAGAACACAAACGGCTCTCCACGGTCGAGGGTATCTACCATGACCTGCTCGCTGCCGGAATGACGCGCAAGGACCTCATCGTCGCCCTTGGCGGCGGCGTGGTGGGAGACATCACCGGCTTTGCAGCCGCGACCTTTCTGCGCGGTATATCGCTGTGCCAGATTCCGACCACCCTGCTGGCGCAGGTGGATTCCTCGGTCGGCGGCAAAACCGGCGTCGACCTTGCCGAGGGAAAAAATCTGGTCGGTGCGTTCTATCAGCCGCGGCTCGTGCTGATTGACCCAGATGTGCTCGCCACATTACCCGATGCCACCTTTGCCGACGGCATGGCCGAGGTTGTCAAATACGGCTATATCGCCAATCCCGCGATTCTGGAAATGGTATCGCAGCCGGACTATCAAGCGCATATCGGAGATGTAATTTACGAGTGCGTCAAAATCAAGCGAGACGTGGTTGCCATCGACGAGCATGACACCGGCCTGCGCATGATTCTCAATTTCGGGCACACGATTGGTCACGCGGCGGAAAAGCTCGGAAACTATACCGAACTGACCCACGGGCAGGCGGTGGCAATCGGTATGGTTGCCGCGATGCGGCTGGCTGCGCTGCGCGGCGACGCCGACTTGTCCGCGCCGCTCATTGCGCTTTTGCAGCAGCTTGGTTTGCCGACCGAGCTGACGCATGACCGCGAGTCGATTTTCCATGCGCTGCTGTCGGACAAAAAGAAATTCGGCAGCACGGTCAACTTCATTCTTGTGCGCGAGCCGGGCCGGGCGGAAATCACGCCAATCGAGTCGGAAACGCTGCACGAGTACATTCTCAAACTGTAAGGAGGTTTGCCCGATGGGTTCCACTTGGGGCAACGCCATCAAAATTTCTATTTTTGGCGAGTCGCACGGCGCCGGCATCGGCGTGGTAATCGACGGTTTTCCGGCAGGGGTTCCATATGATGAAGCCTTTGTATTGCGCGAGATGGAGCGCCGCGCACCCGGACGCAATAAACAGTCCACCCAGCGCAAGGAGGCCGACACGCCGCTCATCCAATCCGGCTTGTTGAACGGCCAGACGACCGGCGCACCCATCTGCGTCGTTATCCAGAACACCAATCAGCGTTCCGGCGACTATGCCGCGCTGGCGGCGCAGCCCCGTCCGGGCCACGCGGATTATACCGGGATGATACGCTACCACGGCTGCAACGACCCGCGCGGCGGCGGCCATTTTTCCGGCCGTCTGACCGCACCGTTGGTGTTTGCCGGGGCGATGTGCAAGCTGTGGCTTAAAACCCGCGGCGTGACGGTCGGCTCGCACATCCAGTCCATCGCGCAGATTCAGGATATGCCGTTTGATGATGTGGATATCCCGGTTTCCCAGCTCGATGCGCTGCGGGAAGCCGACTATCCGGTCAACAATCCGCGCGCGCTGGACGCCATGCTCGCCGCCATCGAAGAAGCACGCGAGGCGCAGGACTCGGTCGGCGGCGTCATCGAGTGCGCGGCCGTCGGCCTGCCCGCCGGCATTGGCAGCCCGATGATGGACACGGTGGAAAGCCGTCTGTCCTCCATCCTGTTTGCCGTACCGGCCGTCAAGGGCGTGGAATTCGGCGCAGGCTTTGCTTTTGCGGCGCTGCGCGGCTCGCACGCAAACGACACCCTGTATCAGGATGGCGATGCCGTCAAAACCGAAACCAACAATAACGGCGGCGTCAACGGCGGTATTACCAACGGCATGCCGCTTATCGTGCGGGCATGTATCAAGCCCACGCCCTCCATCGCAGCCACACAGCAGACCCTCAATATCCAGACCGGCAAGGTGGAGCCGCTGTCCATTCACGGGCGGCACGACCCCTGCATCGTCACACGTGCCGCGCCGGTCATTGAAGCGGCCTGTGCTGTGGCGCTGGCAGATCTTTTGCGGGAGGCGAACGGCTATGCGTGATCTTTCCGAAATCCGTCAGGATATCAACCGCGTCGACGAGCAAATCCGCGCGCTTTTTCTGGAGCGAATGGATCTTGCGCTTCAAGTGGCACAGACCAAGGTCGAAACCGATGACAAAATCTATAAACCCGACCGGGAAGCCGAAATCATCGCCAAGCGTACCGAGGGCATGAGCGAGGAACTTTGCCTCAAATATACCGCACTTCTGCAAAGCATGATTCGTGCCAGCCGTGAATATCAATACAGCGAGGTGCTGCGGCAGAAGCCCGATCGCTTCCCGCTGCATCCGTCCGGGAACGAACTGAGTCCCCAAACCGTCTATTATCAGGGCGTGCCCGGCGCGTATCAGGAACTGGCGGCGCGCGCCCTCTTTCCGAACTGTGAGCCGCAGCATGTGCCGACATGGGAGCAGGTGTTCCAATCCGTGCGCGACGGCATGGCGGATGTGGGCGTTGTGCCGGTCGAGAATTCGACCGCCGGCACGGTCAGCGAGGTTTATGACCTGCTCCTCGCCTACGACCTGTCCATCAACAAATCGTACATCAAAAAAATCTCGCACTGTCTGGCCGCCGTGCCGGGCGCGCAGATGAGCGATATCCAAAGCGTCTGCTCGCACCCGCACGCTCTGCCCCAGTGCCACGCGTTCATCACCGAACACGGCCTGGAGGCCATCGAGGTCGCCAACACGGCGATTGCGGCGCAGAATGTGCAGAAAAAGGGCGACCCGCATCTGGCGGCAATCTGCTCGCGCGAAGCCGCCGAGCGGTATGGCCTGACCATTCTTGCCGAGGGCATCAATGACCTAAAGCACAACGAAACGCGCTTTATTGCGGTCAGCCGCACGCTGACCAGCCGCCCCGAGGACAACCGCATCGAGATTGCCTTCCGCATCCCGAATGTCGCCGGTTCGCTCGGCCGCGTGCTGGATGTCTTTACGCATTACGGCATCGACATGACCGGCATCTATTCCCGTCCGGTCAAGGACAGCCCGTGGTGCTATGTGTTCTATGTAGACTTCACCGGCAATATGCAGGACCATGCCGTGCAGTCGCTGTTATATCAGCTCCATGAGGAGCTGCCCTACATTAAAGTCATCGGCAGCTATCCGGTTTCCGATGCAACGGAGGAGTAAACAAATGCAAATCCAACCTTGCGGCCCGCTGCGCGGCGAAATCACCGTGCCGGGCGACAAATCCATTTCGCACCGCGCGGTCATGCTGGGCGCGCTGGCAAACGGCACGACCCATATCACCGGCTTTCTGATGGGTGAGGACTGCCTGTCCACCATCGACTGCTTCCGCAAGATGGGCGTGGAAATCGAAATCACGGAAAAGGAAGTCATTGTCGAGGGCGTGGGCCTGCACGGCCTGTGCGAGCCGGAGGAAACGCTCGACACCGGCAACAGCGGCACCACCACCCGCCTGCTGTGCGGCATTCTGGCCGGACAGCCGTTCACCGCGACGCTCAACGGCGACGCTTCCATCCAGAAGCGCCCGATGGGCCGCGTCATCAAGCCGCTGCGCGAGATGGGCGCGTCCATCGAAGGCAAAAACGACAACTACTGCCCGCTGACGTTGTACCCCAGCGAGCTGCACGGCATTGAGTACCGTCTGCCGGTAGCCTCCGCGCAGCTCAAGAGCGCCATTCTGCTCGCGGGCCTGTATGCGGAGGGACAGACTACGGTTATCGAGCCTGCCCCCTCGCGCGACCACACCGAGCGCATGTTCCGTGCGCTGGGCGTGGAAGTCGAGACCGAGGGCAACACGATTACACTGGACCCGCCCGAGGACCTGCACGCGGTAGATATTGCCGTGCCGGGCGATATTTCGTCCGCAGCGTTCTTCCTGGTTGCAGGCGCCATCGTGCCGGGCAGTGAGCTGACCATCAAAAACGTCGGCGTCAACCCGACGCGCACGGGCATTCTGGACGTACTGCGTGAAATGGGCGCGGACATCACCGAGTCTAACTTCCGCGACGACGCCGAACCGGTTTGCGACCTGACCGTGCGGCACAGCCGTTTGCACGGCGTTGAAATCGGCGGGTCGATTATCCCGCGCCTGATTGACGAGCTGCCGGTTCTCGCGGTTGCGGCCGCGTTTGCGGAGGGAGAAACCGTCATCCGCGACGCACAGGAGCTTAAAGTCAAGGAGTCCAACCGCATCGCCGCAATGGTCACCGAGATGACGCGCGCGGGCGTGGATGTGGAGGAAACCGACGACGGCATGATTATCCACGGCGGCAAAACGCCGTGCGGCGCTTCGTTTGAAACCTACAAGGACCACCGCATTGCCATGAGCCTTGCTGTGCTCGCGCTTGGCGCGCAGACTTCCAGCCGTATCAACGACCCGGAGGTCGTTTCCATCTCCTACCCCGACTTTTTCGATACACTCAAGGCATTGGGGGGCTGAGTCATGCTGCTGACTATGGAGGATTTCCGCGCCTTTGAGCCGGAAAAAGCGACCTATGCCCTGTTTGGCTGGCCGCTCGGCCACACCATGAGTCCGGAGCTGCATGCACAGCTGTTTGAAGCCTCCGGACAGGACGCGGATTATATCGGCGTAGCCGTGCCGCCCGAAAATCTGCCTGAGGCGTTTGAGCTGGCAAAGCGTAAGCTCAAGGGCATCAACTGCACTATCCCGCACAAAAAAGCGGTTATCGACCTGCTCGATGAGGTCGATACCGCCGCGCGCGACCTGCATTCGGTCAACACGGTTGCCTTCCGCGACGGGCGCGCGGTCGGATACAACACGGACATCCTTGGCTTTGCCGAATCGCTTTCGCGCGACGGCGTCAAACTGCGCGGCAAAAAGGTACTGCTGCTCGGCTATGGCGGCGCCGCCGCAGTCATGGCGTATCACTGCATCACGCAGGGCGCATACCTGACCATCACGGGACGCAATATGGAAAAGGCCGCAGCGCTGCAAAAACAGCTGTGCGACGCCGTGCCCGGCGCGCATGTTTCCGTATTCAACCGCCGGCACATCCCGCGCGATATTCAAATCGTCCTCAATTCCACTCCGGTGGGGATGTATCCCAAGGAAAATATCGCTCCCCTGCACTATCTGCCGCACAAAACCGAATATGTGTTTGACGCGATTTATAACCCGCCCGTCACGGCAACGATGAAGCTGGCCAACCCCAAAAAGACCCGCGTGCGCGACGGACTGTTCATGCTGGTCATGCAGGCCGCCCACGCACAGACCATCTGGTCGGGCGTGCAGTTTACGCCGCAGGCCTGTGAGACCATCCTGCGCCGCACCTACGGCAAAATGGCGGTCAAGCGGCTGCACGAAAAGCATGGCAAGCGCAATATTGTGCTGTGCGGCTTTATGGGCAGCGGCAAAACCACGGTCGGCCGCAAGCTCGCCCGCCTGACGGGATTGGATTTTGTCGATGCCGACCAGTACCTGGAGGCACAGGAGGGCAAAAAAATCTCGGACATCTTTGCAGAACACGGAGAATCCTATTTCCGCGACCGCGAAACCGCTTATATCCGCGAACTGTCCGAACGCGACGGCATCGTGCTTTCGCTCGGCGGCGGCGCGGTGCTGCGACAGGAAAATGTAGAAGCGGTCAAGCAGTCCGGCCTGCTGATTCATCTGGATACGCCCTATTACCGCATTGTCAAAAACCTGTCCTATTCCACCTCCCGTCCGCTTTTGGACAAACCGGATAAGCAGGCCGAAACCCGTCGTCTATACAATGCGCGCAAGGGCATCTACCATCGTGTGTCGGATGTTTCCGTGCGCAGCCCAAAAATTTCCGAAGTGCTGGAAAAGCTCGTCAAGAGCATCTGATAACGCCGTAGCTGCGGCGCAACAATCGTTTTCACCATTGTGAGAAATCGAGGAGGACTATGAAACATTTTATAAAACATCCCATCCGCCTGCTGGCAGCCTCTCTTGCCGTCGTGCAACTGGTTTCCGCAGCCGCCGGCGCGGCCTTTACCAATTCGTTCTCGTATTCCTATCCGGTTGGTCAGGGACTGCAATATACCCGCTCGGAAGGCAAGAACACAGCCGGTCTGCAAAAGGCCAATTTCCTGACCTATACGCCTAATTCCGGCGTTTCCCCCATTATGGTTTATGCCGACGAACAGCTCTATGGCAGTCAGGCAACCATCACAAACGCTGTTAAGTATCTGGAAAGTCAGGGAAAAACCGTAATCGGCGGCACCAATGCGGACTTTTTTGTCATGTCCAGCGGTATTCCAATCGGTCTGGTCATTGACGAAGGCGAACTGATTTCATCCGATGCATGGCAGTACGCGGTTGGCTTCAAAGCGGACGGCACCGCAGTCATGGGCCGTCCAACCATGAATATGTCGATATCCGGTGCGTCCGGCACGGTTTCCGTGTCGTACTTCAACAAAACACGCACCACCGCAGGCGCTTACCTGCTCGACCGCAACTATGATGACTCCACACACTTTTCTGCAAACGGAACTTATATCGTTCTGGAACGCGTGGACGATACACCGGTGACGGTTAACCACTCGATTAAGCTCAAGGTGGTGGACAAAGGAACGGGCAACAGCCCGCTGACCATTGCAGACAACCAGATGGTTCTGACCAAGTCGGACGGCGCAAATGTTCCCTCTTGGGTGGACTTCCCCGTCGGTGAAGAAGTGACGCTCTGGGTGGGTGCAAGCGACAGCAACTGGGCCGAAGTCGAATATGCGGTTGGCGGCAAGCTGCTGATTGACAACAGCACGGTCACCACCTCAGGTATTGACGCGGCTTCTTCGCGGCGCGCGCGCAGCGCGGTCGGCGTGAAAGCGGACGGCACGGTTATTCTTTATGAAATCGACGGCAACCAGTCCTCGCACAGCGTAGGTCTGACCGCAGAAGAGCTTGGCAACGAGCTGCTCGCACTGGGCTGCGTGCGCGCCATCTGTCTGGACGGCGGCGGCTCTTCCGCTATGGCGCTGCGCCAGCCGGGTGAAAGCACAGCTTCGCTCATCACCAAGCCGTCGGACGGCTCGCAGCGTTCCTGCGCCAACTACATTTTCTTTATCAGCAACATCCCGGCTGACGGTGTCACCGCCCATGCGGTGCTCACGCCGAGCTACCGCTATGTGATGCCCGGCGCATCGACATGGTTCTCGGTCAAGGGGGCAGATGCTTCCTACGGTCCGGCCGAGGCCCCGACCGAATTGACCTATACGGTATCGGGTGATATGGGTACCGTGAGCAACCAGACCTTCACCGCCGGCATGACCACCGGCAGCACCACCATCACCGGCTCGAACGGCGTGGTGGAAGGCTCAATGATGGTGTGCATCACCGGCGATATTCAGTCCATCACGCTGCAAAACGACGGCAAGGATATCAGCTCCATTTCCCTCAAGCCGGGCCAGAGCATCAACGTCGATGGTATTGCCTATCACCTCGGCCAAAAGATGGCCTCTGTTGACACCTCGTTTACCTGGAGCGTATCCGGCGGCGTGGGTACTGTCGATGAAAACGGTGTGTTTACCGCAGGCGGCAGCATGGCCAGCGGCACGCTCACCTGCTCCTATGGCAACACCAGTAAATCCATTCCGGTCAATGTCGGTATGGGAGACCCGCAGGACGCGGAAACCGTTGTGGATTTTGAAAGCACCCAGCCCTGCACGGCAACCGACGGCGTAACCCTGTCCAGTGTGACCGATTATACGCAGGTTGCCCGCGGCACTGCCTCGCTCAAGGCCGCCTATGATGGCAGCAAGGTGATGACTGCAACTATCTCCGTGCCGCAGACCAATGTTTCCGATATGTCCTATCTGACGCTTTGGGCGCGCGGCGAAAACACGCAGAGCACACTGACTGCGGTCTTTACCGATGCAGAGGGCAATGAGCTGACCGCCCCCCTCTCCGCCGCAACCACCAGCAGCTGGAAGCAGCTGACCGCCTCCATTCCGGACGGCGCGCAGGTGCTGACCGGCATCCGCGTGGAGCGCAGCGGTGCAGGTGCTGCGGACAGCGCGCTTTATCTGGACCAGATTGTCATCTCCGCGGACCACGCTGTGACGAATACGGATGCACCGTCCGTTTCGCTCAATAGCACCTCGGTGACGGTCGACGCCGGCGCATCGGCTACCCTTACCGGCAAGGCCACGATGGAAAACGGCAAATATCCGGCGCGTGCCTCCAACATTGTGGTAAAGGTAGACGGTAAGGCCGTTTCCGGCAAGGCCAGCATGAGCGGCTCGACCCTGTCGGTCACCACCGGCGCGCTGAGCGAAGGCACGCACTGCGTCACGATTGACGTTTCAGACGATGCGGGCAACCGTGCGCGCGTCTCGGCCACGATTACCGCCGGCAGCGCGAAAAACGTCTTTGCCGACACCGCTGACCACTGGGCGCGCGGTTACGCCTCCCTGCTCAATCAAAACGGCATCATGAAGGGCGAATCCGACAGCGACGGCAAAACCTACTTTAATCCCGACCGCAACCTGACCCGCAAGGAGTTTGCCGTCACGATGGCGCGCCTGCTCGGTCTGGACACGTCCTACACCGGCCAAACCGAATTTGCCGACGATGCCGACATCCCGAGCTGGGCACGCGGCGCGGCCTATGCCGTCGCACAGGCGGGCATCATGCAAGGCTCGAACAATGACGGTGAGCTGTACTTCTCCCCGGATGCGGATATGACCCGTGCCGAGGTCATGACCGTCATCGGACGCTGCCTGCCGCGCGGCTATGCCGCTGCTGCACTGACCTACTCGGATGCGTCCTCGGTTCCCTCCTGGGCGCTGGAACATGTCAAAACCTGTGTTTCCGCCGGCATCATCGGCGGCTATAAGGACAACACGCTGCAACCGTTGGGCAAAATCACCCGCGGTGAAATCGCCAAGATTCTGGCGCTGTTCTAAGCAGAATTTCTTTTGCTCCGCCCTGCACTTTAACCGGTGCGGGGCGGTTTTTCTTCCCGCTTGACAGACTTTTTTCCCCATGCTATACTGAAATTCGCAAAGTGCATCCACCCGAGTTTTTATCGCCGGATAAAAATTTGAGCGTCATTCTTTCCATCGTAGGCCTTTGAAGATGGAAAGGTTGACGCTCTTTTCTGTCTTAGGAGGAAACCCATGAACCCAACCGCAAATCTGCGCACATTCAGCCGCTATACGTCGCTCAATATGCTCGGTATGATTGGCATTTCCTGCTACATTCTTGCCGATACCTTTTTTGTTTCCCTCGGTACGGGCGCGCTCGGTCTTGCCGCGCTCAATATCGCAATTCCTGCGTTCAATCTGCTCAACGGACTGGGACTGATGACCGGCGTGGGCGGCGCGACGCAGTTTTCCATCTGCCGCGCGCAGAAAGATACACAAGGTGCCGACCGTGCGTTTACACATGCGGTTTACCTCGGCCTTGGCATCGGCGTTCTGTTCCTGCTGCTCGGCATATTCGGCGCAGCGCCGCTTGCCCGTCTGCTGGGCGCAGACGAGCAAACCTTTCCACTGACCAGCGTCTATCTGCGCACGCTGCTGAGCTTTTCGCCTTTTTTTGTCATGAACAATGTGCTGCTTGCCTTTGTGCGCAACGACGGCGACCCGGGACGCGCCATGCGCGGCATGGTCATCGGCAGCCTGTCCAATATCGTGTTCGACTATCTGTTTATCTTCCCGCTCGGCATGGGGATGTTCGGCGCGGCGCTTGCCACCGGCGTCTCCCCCATCATCAGCATCCTGCTGCAAATCGGCCATTTACGCAAACCATCGCGCGGCTTCCATCTGCTGCGTCTACGCCCGCAGGTCCGCGCTCTGCCCGCGTTGTGTGCCCCTGGCCTGTCCTCCCTGATTGGCGAAGCCTCCTCGGGCGTGGTGCTGCTGCTGTTTAATCTCATTCTGCTGCGCCTCACGGGCAACACCGGCGTTGCCGCCTACGGTATCATTGCCAATCTGGCACTGGTCGCCATCGCCATCTTTCAAGGCCTGAGCACCGGCATGCAGCCGCTGGTCAGCCGCAGCAGCGGCGAAGGCGACCATGCCGCCCTGCGCCGCCTGTACCGTTACGGCATCATCACCGTGCTGGGCATCGCAACCGTGATATATGCGCTGGTATGCACCTGTGCCGTCCCGATTTCCGCAGCGTTCAACAGTGCCGGCGACCCGGTGCTGATGGGTTACGCGGTTCCCGGCTTGCGTATTTACTTTCTCGGCTTCTGGTGTGCGGGGCTGAATATCGTATCGGCTGCATTTTTCAGCGCCTCGGACCAAACCGCCATCGGCTTTGCCATTTCACTGGTGCGCGGTGTGGCCGCCATTCCGCCCATTTTGTTTGCGTTGGCGGCTTTGTTCGGTGTCACCGGCGTGTGGGCTGCTTTCCCCGCAGTGGAGGCCGTGACGGCTATTCTGACACTCTTATGCGTCCGGCATGCGTTCACTTCCGGCAAAATATAAAAGCAGACCTTCAGCATTAGCTGAAGGTCTGCTCAGTCTGTCGAAAAAGTCCAGCAAAAGCTGGGCTTTTTCGTTTGAGCGCGGTAAAATAGGAATAGGTGGTGAGAGCAATGCTGGAACGAGGAAAAATGGATCGGGATG
>NZ_JBQKJR010000012.1:0-66520 GCF_052117165.1 Agathobaculum sp. LCP25S3_E8 | reverse complement strand
GTTGTGGAAGGAGAAGTCTTCTCCATTCATGTTTGTACTTTTTTGGCCTTTATACGCCAGAAACCCGGCTTATGCCTGACGCATAGGCCGGGTTTCTCGACAGACTGAAAGAAACGGCCCGCAGGCCGTTTCTTTTTTATTCCTCTGTCGCACTGACCAGATGGCACAGCGTCATTAAGCTATCGGACAGATGTACGTTTTCCACCGGTACACCCAAACCACCCAGATGAAGATCCTCTCCTGTAAAATTCCACAGGCCGCGGATACCTTGATCGACCAGCTCCCGTGCAATCTCCGGTGCATTGCTCCGCGGAATCGTGAGCACTGCCACATCCGGTTTGTGCGCCGCAATGAACGACGGCAAATCATCACTGCTGCGCACGGAATAGCCGCCGAATTCCTTTCCCTTGAGTTCGGGGTTTGCATCAAATGCGCACAGCAAGCGGAAGCCACTTGCACTAAAATCAAAGTTATTGAGCAGCGCTCGGCCTAAGTTACCCGCACCCAGCAAGATTGCTGTTCGCCCCGCACGCAGGCCGAGAATAGAACCCAATTCCTCCATCAGTTTGTCTATATTATATCCGTAACCCTGCTGCCCGAAACCGCCAAAACAATTAAAGTCCTGCCGAATTTGCGAGGCCGTCAGGCCCATGCGCTCAGCCAGCGCGCGTGAAGAGATGCGCTGCACGCCTTCAGCTTTCAGTTCACAGATATTTCGGTAATAGCGCGGCAGCCGCTGAATGACCGCTTTGGAAACCTCTTGCTTTCGTTCCACAGGCTCTCTCCTTCTTCCTTCATTGGAATATTTTAATGATTACAGTCCCGCGATGGTATCCAGTACGTAATCTGTAAATTCCTGTGCAGTTGAGCCGGTATCGCGACCGGTAACAACCACTTTTTTCTCCTCAAATATACAGATGTCCAATGCGCGGTCGAGCTTTTTCGCCAGCTCGATTTCGCCGATATGCTCCAGCAGCATTACAGATGCGCGCAGCATGGACGACGGATCGGCGTATTTTGCGCGACCTTCCTGCACCATGCGCGGCGCAGAACCGTGAATCGCCTCAAACATCGCATAGCGCTTGCCGATATTGGCCGAGCCTGCGGTGCCGACGCCGCCCTGAATTTCCGCTGCCTCGTCGGTAATAATATCGCCGTACAGGTTGGGCAGCACAACTACCTTAAAGTCACGGCGACGCTTATCATCGAGCAGCTTCGCGGTCATGATATCAATGTACCAATCGTCAAACTCGACTTCCGGATATTCCTTTGCTACCTTCTGGCAGGTATCGAGGAACTTGCCATCGGTCGTTTTAATGATATTTGCTTTAGTGACGCAGGAAACGCGATTCTTGCCGGTCTTGCGCGCATAATCGAACGCCAGACGAGCGATACGCTCGCACCCCTGCGAAGTAGCAACCGTAAAGTCGATGAACAGGTCATCATCAATCTGCACACCCTGCGAACCGACAGCGTAGCCGCCCTCGGTATTTTCACGGTAGAACGTCCAGTCGATACCAAGCTCGGGCACCTTCACCGGGCGTACGTTGGCAAACAGGTCGAGTGCCTTACGCATCGCCACGTTTGCAGACTCTACGTTCGGCCACGGATCGCCCTTACGAGGAGTCGTGGTCGGTCCCTTGAGGATGACATGGCACTGTTTAAGTTCTTCCATCACGTCAGGCGGAATTGCGCAGCCAAGCTCCGCGCGGCGCTCGATGGTCAGGCCGTCAATCACGCGAAACTCCACTTTGCCCGCCTTTACCTTGTCGGCCAACAGCACCTCAAGCGCATGCTGTGCCATACCGGTGATCATCGGGCCGATGCCGTCGCCGCCGCATACGCCGATGATGAGCTTGTCGAGCTTAGAATAGTCAATAAAGTCGTCCTGCGCCTTCATATCCGCAATACGCTTGCGCTGGCTTTCGACAACTGCCTCAAACTTCTCCAAAATAGACTGGTCGATAGACATGAGAATGTCCTCCTATTGAATTGATATTATTTTAACAAAAATTCTATGTTCTGTCAAGAAAAGCAGAGCAGAGAGAGCCGTGCGGCTCCCTCTGATACATGAATTTACTTTACATTCTGACGGGCATAATTGAGCGTGCCGCCCGCGAGCAGCGCGCCGCGCTGCCGGTCGGACACATCGCAGTCCGCCTTAAAGGTTTTTCCACCGCACACAATAGTGACCTGCTGGCCGTTTTTCACTTCTTCCAGCACATTCGGCAGAGAAATCTCGTCAAGCAGGCTGATTTCGTCATAATCCGCCGGGTTTACAAAGGTCAGCGGCAGGATGCCGGAGTTGACCAGATTAGCCTTGTGAATCCGTGCAAACGACTTGCACAGCACTGCTTTCACGCCCAGATACAGCGGAACGAGCGCCGCGTGCTCACGCGACGAGCCCTGACCGTAGTTCGCGCCGCCGACGATAATGCCGCCGCCCTGTTCCTTGCAGCGTGCCGGGAACTCCGGGTCAACATTGATGAAGCAGTAATTGGAGTAATACGGCACATTCGAACGATACGGCAGCAGCTTTGCACCCGCAGGCAGGATGTGGTCGGTTGTAATATTGTCCTCGGTCTTAAGTACCACCTTGCCGGTGTAGCTCGCTTCCAGCGCCTTGCCCAGCGGGAAGGGCTTGATGTTGGGGCCGCGCACGACCTCCACCTCGTCCGGGTTTTCGGCAGGCTTGACAATCAGATTGTCGTTGATGGCAAAATGCTCGGGCATCTGGATTTCCGGCATCTCACCCAATGTGCGCGGGTCGGTCAGCACGCCCGCAAGCGCGCTTGCCGCCGCAACCTCGGGAGACACCAGATAGATCTGCGCGTCCTGCGTGCCGGAACGGCCTTCAAAGTTACGGTTGAAGGTGCGCAGACTGACGCCTGCGGACTCGGGGCTTTGCCCCATGCCGATGCAGGGACCGCAGGCACATTCCAGAATACGTGCGCCCGCGGAAATGATATCGGCCAACGCGCCGTTTTGCGCGAGCATGTTGAATACCTGCTTAGAGCCGGGGCTGATGGTCAGCGAAACGTCCGGATGCACAGTCTTGCCCTTCAAAATGGCCGCAACCTTCATCATATCGTAGTAAGAAGAATTGGTGCACGAACCGATGCAGCACTGATTGATCTTGATATTGCCAATCTCAGATACCGGCTTTACATTGTCGGGCATGTGCGGCATCGCCGCCAGCGGCTCGAGCGCGGACAAATCGACGGTATACTCTTCGTCGTAAACCGCATCCGGGTCGGAGGACAGCTCCACCCATACATCGCCGCGCCCCTGCGCCTCGAGGAACTTCTTCGTCTCCTCGTCGGACGGGAAAATCGAGGTGGTCGCGCCCAGCTCTGCGCCCATGTTGGTGATAGTCGCACGCTTGGGTACAGACAAAGTCTTGACGCCCTCGCCCGCGTATTCGACAATCTTACCGACGCCGCCCTTGACGGTCATCTGGCGAAGCACGTCCAAAATGACATCCTTGGCAGACACCCACGGAGACAGCTTGCCTGTCAGATTAACACGCACCATTTTGGGCATCGGGATGTAGTACGCGCCGCCGCCCATCGCGACCGCAACATCCAAACCGCCCGCACCGAACGCCAGCATGCCAATACCGCCGCCGGTCGGGGTATGGCTGTCCGAACCGATCAGCGTCTTACCCGGCGCACCGAAGCGCTCCAGATGCACCTGATGGCAGATACCGTTGCCCGCCTTGGAATAGTAAATGCCATGCTTTTTCGCAACCGATCCGATATATTTGTGGTCGTCCGCGTTTTCAAAGCCGGATTGCAGGGTATTATGGTCAATGTAAGCGACCGACCGCTCGGTCTTGACCTGATCGACACCCATCGCCTCAAACTGCAGATAGGCCATCGTGCCGGTCGCATCCTGCGTCAGCGTCTGGTCAATCTTAAGGCCGATTTCCTGGCCCTGTACCATCTCGCCGTCCACCAGATGCGCCTTCAGTATCTTTTGCGCAATTGTCATACCCATTTGTGTTTTTCCTTCGCTCCTTTATGTCCCACACGCGACGCTTTTTGCGCGCGCCGCGCCCCGCCGCTGCACGACGGGTGGTTGCGGCTTCCACAGCCTTCTCCACGGTACACAAAGCGCACCGTGCCCAAAAACAAAACAGAAGTGGCCCTTGCAGCGCAAAAACCACTTCTATTTTACAACATTCCCACTCTTTTGAAAAGCCCTTTTCCTCTATCGCTTTTCACAAATATTCTCACCGATCTCCGCAGTGGCGAATGCATTTTGCAGGGTCGTACCCGTATTGCCTGCAAGATACTCAAAATACGCCTGACTGCCGATCATCGCAGCATTATCCCCGCACAGATGCAGCGGCGGCAGATACAGCTGCGTATGCGTGCGCTTCGCCATTTCGCTGAGTGCTGCACGCAGAAACGAATTGGCCGCCACACCGCCCGCGCATACCACACGCCGTGCATGCGTTTGCTGCACTGCCTGCTCGAGCCGCGGCACAAGCGTGCGCACGACCGCTGCGCAGAACGAAGCCGCCAAATCGTTTTTATCGATCTCTTCGCCTTTCTGCGCCGCATTGTGCGCCAGATTGATGACCGCCGTTTTGAGACCCGAGAAGGAAAAGTCAAGCGGCGCGTCCTTGATGTGCGAATCGGGTAATTTATACCGTTTGGGGTCCCCCTCCTGCGCGAGTTTATCGATTTTCGGGCCGCCCGGATAGCCCACGCCGAGCACGCGCGCAACCTTGTCGAACGCCTCGCCTGCCGCGTCATCCCGCGTGCCGCCGAGAATTTCAAAATCCGTATAATCGCGCACCAACACAATTTCGCTGTGTCCACCCGACGCGATGAGCGTCAGAAACGGCGGTTTGAGTTCGGGATACGCCAGATAGGTCGCCGCAATATGACCACGGATATGATGCACCGGGATAAACGGCTTATGCATAGCATATGCCAGCGACTTGCCGAAGTTCGCGCCCACCAGCAGCGCGCCGATAAGCCCCGGCGCACAGGTCGCCGCAACCGCATCCACCTCGTGCTTGTCCATTTTTGCATCCGCCAATGCCTGCTCGGTCACACGCACAACCGCCTCCATGTGGCGACGCGAGGCAATTTCCGGCACAACGCCGCCGTACAGCGCATGTGTTTCAATCTGCGTGTCCACCACGCTGGAAAGGATGTTCCGTCCGTCCTCGATGACGGCTGCCGCCGTCTCATCACAGGAGGACTCGATCGCCAATATTCTCATTGCTTCACCTATCATTCTTATATTTCAGCACATGGCGTGCCAAATCCGCGTCTTTTTTATGTACATATATCCTGTATTCCTGCGGATATTGCACGCGAATACCCATGACATCCTGCCGCTGCAGCATGCGTTTGGTATTGTCCTGCACAGCAGCTTGAAATTCGATCTCCGCATGGCTGAGTGCCTGCTGCGCTTCAAAAAACGCTTGCTGTTCATTGACAGCCAGCACCAGTTCACGATTGAGCATGGTAATCATACCTCGACCTCCCACTGCGTTTCGATCTATGAAAGCTCCTTTTCAAAGCACCGGCAGTTTTCTGCACCTGCGGGGCTTCCATAATAGGGAATTTCGCGGAAGCCCAGTTTATGATACAACGCTGCCGAATCGTCGGTCGTGCGCGCGGTTTCCAGAATTGCGCGGGTATAGCCATGCGCTGCGGCATCCTGCTCGAGCGCACGAATCAGCGCACTGGCAACGCCTTGCCGCCGGAAATCTGGCGCGACAAAAATACGCTTAATTTCCGCGGTCTGGTCGTCTATTTTCTTCCATGCGCCGCAGCCCGCAGGACTCCCATCCTGATACGCCACCATACGGGCGTCCAGCAGGTGCGGGTCGTTATATTTTGCATAGCGGCGATGCACCTCCCCGACAACTTGAAAATAATACTCATCGAGTTGCTGCACCAGTGCCAGCAAATCAGCGTTTTCCGCATCGACAAACCGGATTTCCATGCGTGTCACTCCTTCAGAAACAGCGTCATCAGCACCGCATCCTCACTCGGCGCGGTATAAAAGTTTTTACGCACACCGACATGGACAAAGCCCGCGCCTTCGTACAGCGCGATGGCAGGCGCATTGGACGCGCGCGCTTCCAGCGTGACAAAGGACAGTCCTTGTGCACGGGCGCGCTGCGCCAGTTCCTCAATCAGCGCACGGCCGACACCCTGCCGCCGGCAGTCCGGCGACACCGCGACATTGGTGATGTACCCTTCGTCAAGCACAGTCTGACAGCCGACATAGCCGATCGCCTGCCCGTCCCGTTCGACCACCAAAAAAATACCCTTATCCAGTTCCTCGCGCAGCATAGCTTCGCTCCACGGCGTATGAAAGCAGGCTTTTTCGATTTTCGCCAGCGCCGCCAGATGGCACTCCGCCATCGGCACGACCGTCATGCGCCCAGTCTCCCAATAATGCTGCGCACGCCCGCGTCAATTTGTGCCGCCGCGCGGCGATAGGTCTCCAAATCACCGCCAAACGGGTCGGAAATATCGGTCGGCAGCAGCGTGAACACTTTGTCTGCGCAGTCCGGGAACAGCTCACACAAGCGGTCGTAATGCGCGCCCGTCATACAGACCAGATAGCGCGCGTTTTTTGCCATTTCAGATGTCAGCATGCGCGAACGGTGCGCGGAAATGTCCGCGCCCAGCTCTTTTGCTGCTATAATCGCATTTTCTGACGCAGGCATTCCGTCCTGCGTGAACAATCCGGCGGAAGCAGCCGCCAGCCCGGTCTGCTCCTCGCCGCCGTGCGCACGGAACAGCCCTTCCGCCATTGGGGAACGGCAGGTGTTGCCCGTGCAAATAAAAATGATATTGTCCATAGATTTGCTCCCTGTACAGTTCAAACCAAATTATTTTGTGTCATACCAGCTGTGCCCCGCCTTGGCTTCCGCCACCAGCGGCGCGTCCATCGGAAACGCCGCCTCCATCTCCTCGCGCAGCAGCTGCATTGCGGTTTCCTGCTCGGTCTTGGGCGCTTCGAGAATCAGCTCGTCGTGCACCTGCAAAATCAGGCGGCTTTCCAACCCCTCGCGCAGCAGGCGGTCGCGCACGCGCACCATCGCAATTTTGATGATATCCGCCGCCGTGCCCTGAATGGGCGTATTCATCGCCACACGCTCACCGAACGAGCGAATATTGAAGTTGCGGCTTTTGAGTTCCGGCAGCGCGCGGCGGCGGCCGAACAAAGTTGTCACATAGCCGTTTTCCTTCGCACTTTCCTTAATCTCATCCATATACTTGGCAACGCCCGGATAGGTGGCAAGATAGGTGCGGATAAACTCGCCCGCCTCTTTGCGCGTCACGCCGATATCCTGCGCCAGCGAAAAGTCCGAAATACCGTACACGATACCAAAATTAACCGCCTTACACGAGGAACGCATCTGTGGCGTAACTTCATCGAGCGGCACATGGTACACCTTGGCTGCCGTCGCGGCGTGAATGTCCTGCCCTGAGCGAAACGCTTCAATCATATGCGCATCCTGCGAGATATGCGCGAGTACGCGCAGCTCAATCTGCGAATAGTCCGCGTCAATCAGCACATGATCGTCGTCCGGCGCAACAAACATGCGGCGCAGTTCACGCCCCAGCTCGGTACGCACCGGAATATTCTGCAAATTCGGGTCGGTGGAAGAAAGGCGCCCGGTCGCAGTGACAGTCTGCTGAAAATGCGTGTGAATGCGGCCGTCCTTGGGGCTGATGACCTTGAGAAGCCCCTCGACATAAGTGCTCTTGAGCTTGCTCAGCTGCCGGTATTCCAGAATACGCGGCACAATTGGGTGATCGTCCGCGATACGCTCGAGCACCTCCACATTGGTGGAGTAGCCGGTCTTTGTCTTTTTCGGCGCGGGCAGATGCAGCTTTTCAAACAGCACCTCGCCCAGTTGCTTGGGGCTGTTGATATTGAATTCACCGTCCGCATCGTGATAGATTTGCGCTACCAGCTCCCGGATGCGCGCATCCAGCTTGTCTCCGAAGGCGCGCAGCGCGTCCGGCTCAACCGCGCAGCCGAGCACTTCCATCTCCGCCAGCACGCGCATGAGCGGCAATTCGATTTCGTAATATAACTTGCGCATGCCAAGCTGCTCAATCTGCTCGGCTGTCTCGGTATAGATTGCGCGAATAGCCGCCGCGTGCTGCGCACAAGCCGCGGCAGTTTGCTCCTGTCCGCCGAGCGGCGACAGCGCCGCTGGATCATCCAAATCCAGAGTGGGCAGCTCCGTGTTGCAATACGCCAGCGTCACCCGCGGCAGATCGTATCCCGACTGGGTCGGGTCCAGCAGATATGCCGCGATGCAGGTGTCAAACCGGATGCCATCGGGTGCGATACCTCGCGTCAGCAGTGCCGCCGCAACCGGCTTAGCGTCATGCAGTGTAAGTTCAATCGAACCGTCGAACAGACGGCGCAGCAGGTCATCCCACTCTGTCTCGGAAAAATCCTCCGCAAACAGAACCGATGCCGTTTCTCCATCCAGCAAACAGGCGGCGCGCAGCGTTTCGGACAACACGGCAAACACGCGGTCGGACGTAGTCAGCGCATCGAGCAGTGCAAACGCTTCTGCCGCCTGCGTCACACGCTGCACGTGAGCCTCCGGCAGACGCGGCGCAGCCTGCTCACCGCTTAAGTTCAGCCGCTTAATGAAATTCTTAAATTCCAATCGCGTCAGCAGGTCATACAGCGCCGCTTCATCCGGCTTGGCTTCAGGCAGGTTTTCCACATCCAGCTCGAGCGGCGCGTTGCGGTCAATGGTTGCCAGCCAATAGCTGTCCTTGGCGGACTGCTCACCTGCCTCCAACTTGGTGCGCGCCCCTTTTTTGATGCGCGGGTCGTCCAGATGCTGATACACACCTTCCATCGAACCGAAGTCATGCAGCAGCTGCATCGCAGTTTTTTCCCCAATACCCGGTACACCCGGGATATTGTCTGAGGAATCGCCCATGAGTGCCTTGAGGTCAATCAGATAAATCGGGTCAAAGCCGTATTTTTCACGGAACTTCTCGGTATCATAGCTGTCATAGGTGGTCTGGCCCATCTTAGTCGTTACCAGCCGCACGGTCGTGCCACCGCCGACCAGCTGCAGACTGTCGCGGTCGCCCGTCACAACAACACAGCTGTCGCCGTGCTCATTCGCGCGGCGGCTGATTGTGCCAATCAGGTCATCCGCCTCATAGCCGGACAGCTCACAGCGCGTCAGTCCCATTGCGTCCAGCACCTCTTTGACCACCGGCAGCTGCGCTGCCAGCTCATCCGGCATACCTTTGCGCGTTGCTTTGTAGGAATCAAATTTCAGATGACGGAAGGTTTTTTCCCGCACGTCAAAGCAAACGACCGTACGGTCGGGCTGTTCATCGTCCTGTAATTTGAAAAGTGTGGCAAGAAAACCATAAACCGCGTTGGTCGGCAGGCCCTCGTGGTTGGAAAGCTGCCGCACACCGTAAAACGCGCGGTTTAAAATACTGTTGCCGTCAATGACCATGATTTTCATTCAAACAATCCTCATTTTTCTGCAAATTTCTGCTTAGATTTATTATATCCTATAACTGCGCATATTTCCAGACAAAATAAGGGACGGAGCATTTCGCCCCGTCCCCTGCTCGTTTGTTGCTTACGCACCGAACCGCATCTGCAGGCGCAGCCGGTCGGCAATCATAGAGATAAATTCGGAATTGGTTGGTTTTCCTTTCACGCCCGATACCGTATAGCCGAAATAGCTTTGCAGCGTTTCGATATCGCCGCGATCCCATGCCACTTCAATGGCATGACGGATGGCCCGTTCGACACGTGAAGAGGTGGTTTTGAATTTCTTTGCAATCGAGGGATACAATACCTTGGTTATCGCGCTCACTGCTTCCATATCATTGACCGCCATCATAATCGCCTCGCGCAGATACTGATAGCCCTTGATATGCGCCGGTACGCCGACCTGATGGATTACCTCAGTCACGCGAACCTCGAGCGCTTTCCCTTCCCCCGATGGGGCTTCCTCCTGCTTTCCCTCGCGCCACAGACGAATGCGTTCGCACACCCGCTCGGCGTCCATTGGCTTGCGCAAAAACATTTCCACGCCCAGCGCAGTGCATTCCGCACCGGCCTGCGGGCTGGCAAAGGCGGAAAGTACCACCACCGCCGTTTTGTTCTGTTCCTGCGAGCGCAGTCGGCTGATAACCGAAATGCCGTCCATCACCGGCAGCACCAAATCGATGATGAGCAGGTCCGGCCTCAGCTCCTGCACTGCCGCAAGCGCTTTTCCGCCATCCTCCGCCATTCCGACCAGTTCCATATCATCGGCCTTCTCCAATGCCGCTGCCATACGTGCACAAAATTCGCTGTCATCGTCCGCGAGCAATACCCGGATTTTCTGTTCCATGTTGTCTATACCAGCTTTCCGAAAAATTAGTGGTCTCTCTTTCTTGTCACTAATTTACCATATAATCCCAAATTGTTCAAGAAAAATCTCGAAAACCGGCGTATTTTTTGCTCGACAGCATTCGACAAAATTCGACAAGTTGCGATTTTTTTCTGATTAATTTTCCATTTCTTCAATCATCCGTTCAATGCCGATTGCATAGCCGCAGGTTGGATCGTTGACCAATACATGGGTCACCGCGCCAATCAGCTTACCGTTTTGCAGGACAGGCGAACCCGACATGCCCTGCACAATGCCGCCGGTCTTTTCCAGAAGCTCCGGATCGGTTACGCGCAGCATCATGCCGCGGCCATACTCGTCATCCTCCGGATAAATCTTAACCACCTGCACAGAATACTTTTCGACCGTATCGCCTTCGACATTGGTCAGAATTTCCGCATCTCCCACCTCGATTTCATCCGCCGATGCCACCGGAACAGATTCTAGTGAATCGTAAATCGAACTGTCGGTCAGCGTGCCGAAAATACCGCTTTCCGTGTTTTCGTCCACGGTGCCGATTGCATTGTCCGAAACAAACTCGCCCTGCAGCGCGCCCGGTTCACCAGCTTCGCCACGCTGCACCGATCCGACCGATGACTGAATCAAACTGCCGTCTCGCAGCGGGATGAGCACGCCTGTTTCACCGTCACAGATGCCATGACCCAGAGAGCCATACGCACCGGTTTCCGGATCGACATAGGTCAGCGTGCCGATGCCCGCCATGCCGTCGCGCGCAAGCACGCCGATGCGGTACACACCGTCTTGATCCGCGCACGGCGTTACAGTCACTGTGCGGCTGCTGCCGTCACTTTCGAGCGTCAGCTCCACCGGTTGCCCGCCGGAAAGCGCGATCTGCTTTTGCAGATCATCATTGGCGCTGATTTGCGCTCCGTTGACCCCCACAATCAGGTCGCCTTCCTGCACACCCGCATCCCGCGCAGGGCAAACCGCTCCATCCGCCGTCTGCACATCATCCAGCCGTACGACCAGCACGCCCTCGGCGCTCATCTGAATGCCGACCGTATGACCGATTGGAATGAGGGAGGAAATCTCGGCCGCCTGTGCGGAAACCAGCATCGCAAGGGTCAAAATCAGGGAAACTGCGATTTTTTTTGCATTTCTTTGCTGCATTTTTTCACCTCCGCGTTTACTATGCCACGCACCGGCTGCAAAAACGCCTGTGAACCTTTGCTATTCCTACTGTTTTTTTGGCTGCGCGAAGAGACTTTGGTGCTGGAAAGTTTTCCTACAATGCAAAAACGGCGGTTTTTCCTCATTTCGTTGGAGAAAACCACCGTTTTTTGAAAAAGTTACAAAATCCGTATGCCGCCACGCGCTACTCCATCCACTCCGACCACGCCCCGGCAAACTGATTATCCTTGAGACAGACAAAATGAAATGCACCGCTTAAGTTTTCGCCTTCCAGCGTGAACTGTGCCAGCGTGCCTGCCGCCAACTCATGCTCCACCACAGCGGCATACAAAAAGGAAACGCCTACGCCGTCCCGAACCAGCGTCTTTATCATCGAAAAATCGCTGATGCAGGCAAGATTGGAAAAGCTGTGCAGCGTACGGCTGCGCCGATGCAAGGCCTGCTCGAACACTGCGCGCGTGCCTGAACCCGCCTCACGCACCAGCAGCCGTTCCTTCAGCAGTTCTTCCAGCGGTACCGCCCGACCGGCGAAGCGGTGCGACGGCGCGCATACGCCCAGAAACGCCTCGCGCCGGTACATCTTTGCCGCATACTTGTCCTGATCGAAAAAGCCTTCCACCAATGCGAAATCCAGCCGTCCGCCCTCCAGTTCACACAGCAAAAGCTGCGTGTTTTCTACCAGCAGAGAAAAGCGCGCGTCGGGATGCATATGTAAAAACCGCTGCACCTGCGGGGCAATCACATATTCGCCGATGGTTTTGGTTGCGCCCACCCTCAGCGACACTGCGGCAGGACTCGACATACATTCCTCTATTTTATTGCTGTTATACGCCAGCGAACGCGCCAGTTCCCGCAAACGCAAGCCGGCTTCAGTCAGGCGAAGCGTCTTGCCCTCATAGGAAAACAAGCGACTTCCATAATGCTCCTCCAAAAAATGAATATGATGCGTCACCGCAGGTTGCGTGATGCACAGCCGCTCTGCCGCGCGGGTATAATTCATGGTTTCGCACAGGACCAGAAAGGTGTGTAATCTCGTATCCAGCATAAAATCACCTATAAGTACAATTTATGGTAATATTAAAATTCTTCATTTTATTTTATCGTAGAGCTGTATTATAATCAAGAAAAAAAGAGAAAGAAAAGAAGGAAAACGACATGCACTTTTTCAAACAAAACGGTCCCGGCCTACTGCTTTGCCTCATCATTGCGCTCCCCTGCTGGTATCTGGGACAACTGTTCCCCGTCATCGGCGGCCCGGTCTTCGCCATTGTTGTCGGTATGATTATTACGCTGCTCTGGAAAAATCAGACCAGCTTTGCAGACGGTATTACGTTCACCTCCAAGAAAATCCTGCAATATGCCGTCATCCTGCTTGGCTTCGGCCTGAACCTGTCGGAGATTGCCAAGGTCGGCGCGTTGTCACTGCCTATCATCTGCTCCACCATTGCCACCTCGCTGATTATCGCTTTTCTCCTGTACCGGTTCATGAAAATCCCGGCAAACATCTCCACGTTGGTTGGCGTCGGTTCTTCCATTTGCGGCGGTTCGGCCATCGCGGCGACTGCACCGGTCATCGGCGCGGACGATGAGGAAATCGCACAGGCGATTTCGGTTATCTTTCTGTTCAATGTACTGGCTGCTCTGCTTTTCCCCTCGTTCGGTGGCGCGATTGGCCTGACCAACGACGGCTTCGGTCTGTTCGCCGGTACGGCAATCAACGACACCTCCTCGGTCACTGCAGCCGCCTCCACTTGGGACACGCTGCACGGCACACAGGGTGCGGTGCTTGCCTATGCGACCATTGTTAAGCTGACCCGCACATTGGCCATTATCCCCATTACGCTGGTGCTTGCTTTCTGGCAGGTACGGCAGGCCAAGCGCAGTAACGAGGCGCGCTGCGGCAGCTTCTCTCTCAAGCAGATTTTCCCCTTCTTCATCCTGTTCTTTGTGCTCGCCTCCATCATCACCACGGTTGCCACGATGAACGGCGTAGATGCTACGGTGTTCAATCCCTTTAAATCGCTCTCCAAGTTCTTCATCATCATGGCTATGGCGGCCATTGGTCTGCATACCAATATCATCAAGCTGGTGCGCACCGGCGGCAAGCCGATTCTGATGGGCTTTTGCTGCTGGGTCGGCATCACCGGCGTCAGCCTCGGCATGCAGCACCTGCTGGGTCTGCTGTAAACAGAACAAAACGGCGCTTTGTCCGAACGCAATCGGGCAAAGCGCCGCTTTCTATTATTTAAACCGTGCCGAGCGTTCGGGCACAGGGCAGACCGAAGCCGTCGCGCGCTGCACGCACACCACAGCCAATCGCCTTGGCCATCACATAGGACGCAAGTGTGCCCACCGCATTGAGGTCGGCCTTCTCATGACCGACCGAACACGCGTAAATCGAATCGCCGTCCGCCGTGGTGTGCACCGGGCGAATGGCGCGCGCAAAGCCGTTGTGCGCCATCGAGGCCACGCGCGTCAGTTCTGCCTTGCTGAAAGCCGCATTGGTCACAATCGCGCCAATCGTGGTATTGGTTGCGGTTTTTTTATTGGCAGAAAACGGATTGCGTGCCGTTTCGATGCCCGCATACATCTGCTCCTCGGTCGAACGCAGGCCGTGCCCGTCCTCCGTGCGCAGACCGGCAATCTGCTTACCGGTATCGACATCAAAGATGTCGCCCAGCGCGTTAACCACTACAATCGCGCCCACGCGAATGGCGCCCACCTGCACGGCATATGCGCCGATGCCGCTCTTCATCGCATAGGGCGCGCCGCAGAACTTACCGACCGTTGCGCCCATGCCGCCGCCAACGCAGCCCAGCCGTATCTCGGTGTGCGAAGCCTGCTCACACGCATGATACGCCATCGCGCCGCCCGGACGGACGGTTTTATCGCCAATGGCAAGGTCAAAAATGCACGACTGCGCGACCAGCGGCACAGGCGTGATGCCGGTATCAAAGCCGATGCCGCGCTCCTCCAGAAAACGCATCACGCCGCCCGCAGCGTCCAGCCCGAAGGCCGATCCGCCCGAAAGCACCAGCGCGTGCAGCCCTGCCGCATCCGCCACCGGCGCGAGCAGCGGCGTTTCACGGCTTGCCGGACCGCCTCCGCGAATATCCACCCCTGTGGGCGCGCACTCGTCAAACAGTAACACGGTCACGCCTGTACCGGCCGCTTCATCCTGCGCCTGGCCGACCCGAAATCCGCCGACCTGCATAAAATCAATCTGCTGCATACCGTTCCTCCTGTGAAAAAAAGCTGCAAAGTATGCAGCTTTTTTCATTTTTCTGTTCTATTTTCTGTCAAGCAGCTCCTTGCTGCGCACTTTTTGCACCGCGCCGGCCAAAAATGCCAATCAGCACCTTACCGACTGCCAATGTCAGCACCGCAGCAATCAGGGCTTCAGGCACGCCGTTGATAGCAACCACGCCCATAATGACCTTGCGCAGCAGATCATAACTCTGGCCGCCTGCCGCCGCATATTGTTCACCGAACAACAGATAAATCAGGCCCATAACGCCGATCGTGTTGACCATCGAGCCGATGAAACCCGCCACCGGCAACGCCAATGCCTGCTTGTCATGCGAGATGCGCATGATAAGCTGAAACACCAGACCTGCAATCACACCGATCAGCACACGCGGCACAATCGCCACGATAAGGCTGGTCCAGTTGCCGGAGAACTCCGGGCTGAAGCTGTAAAACGGGGTGAACACAAACGAAGTCAGGTTTGGCGTAATGGTTGCGCGAATGACGCTTGTCACGCCGAATACCGCGCCGAGTACACCGCCCATTTTGGGGCCCAGCAAGCAAGCGCCCAAAATGACCGGAATGTGCATGGTCGTTGCATTCATAAAGCCGAGCGGTATGTAGCCCAGCGGCGTGAACGCCAGCACCAGTTCGAGCGCCACCAGCAATGCCATCTGCGCCAGCAGCCTTACATCTGTCTTTTTTTGATTCATATTCTGTTTTCCTCCTGCTCCCGTCCCGCCCTTATCGTCGGGTACAGGGCTTATTTTCCAATACGCCTCAGGAACGATTGCGTTTCCAAATCTGATGCAGTCCGTCCAGCAACAGATTTTTGTCGTACTCGCATCGGGCATGCAGATACGGCAGCACCAGCGGCGCACTGTCGCCCGTAACCACCACATGCGGTGTCTGCTCCAATGCTTCCGCGAAGCGATTGACCATACCGTCCACCATGGCAGCTGCACCGTAGACCGCGCCCACACGCATCGCGTCAACCGTGTTACGCGCCAGAACGCTCTCGTTTTTGGCTTCAAGCGCCACTGAAGGCAGCTGCGCCGCCTGCTCACGCAGGGCTTCCACACTCAGCCGCACGCCCGCAGTAATGGCAGAACCAACCAGCGCGCCCGCCGCATCGAGTACCGTGAAGGTTGTCGCCGTGCCTAAACAGACCACCACACAGGGCAGCTTGCCCTTGGCACGCGCTGCCACAGCGGCCGCCACGCGGTCCGATCCAACCTGCCGCGGCTGCTCCGAGCGGATGTTCAGGCCGGTTTTCACCCCGCTGGACACCTCAATCACATCGGTCACGCCCAGCAGACGCAATGCGTCCTCCAGCACAGATACCATGCCCGGCACCACCGAGCTGAGCACCGCGCCACGGATGCGTTCACACGACACACCATACAGTCCAAAGACCTGCTGCAGCTTGCAGGCATAGTCATCCCCGGTCTGCTTAGGCTCCGTTGCGATGGAAGCGGCAAAAACCTGCGCGTCTTCCTCATAACCGCCCAGCAAAACGTGGCTGTTTCCTGCGTTCACTGCAATCAGCATGGTGCATCTCCTTTTCCGGCGTATTGTCACCGATATTATACGCCCGCACCGCCCGCTTGGCAAGCATTTATTTAGGCAGCATAACAGGCGCAGCCAGCAATGTCCAAAGTACTGCATACTTCGGGCAGATTTGGCCTTGAATGTTGCCTTTTTCCTGTGAATAGTCCCACACACCCATGTGGTAAACGCGGTTGACCGTGCAGCCGACCACATACTCTGCCGCCGTGATGCATGCCGCGCCGCACAGGCAGCGTGCAAGCGGCTTCTCCTCGCGCACGTGACCGCGCAGCCGATGCAACCCGACCAGCACTGCGCCGCCGGTCAGCGCCATCGTCCAGTGGGTATATCCCCGCCAAAGGATTTCAATAAGCGAATAGCCGCCCGCCCCCAACAAAAAAAGTCCCGCTGTTTGTCCTTTCATCACAAATCACCGGAACTTATTTTGCCTATTTTTCTGTTATATTATGCCTGCTCAGTGCAGCAAACCGCGAGCGCTTGTGCAAAATCACCCTCGACAATATGCGCGCTGCATGACAGCATCAGATTGAACGGCAGGCCGAAATCCTCGACCGAAAAGCCGTCTTCATCCCGCTCGCCCAGCTTTTCCCGCAGGCTTCGCGCATCCGACACATAACCGTACACCGTTTTGCCCTTGGCAATGGCATAGCCGACCTCAAAGCAGGTGCCGCTGTCCGGCTCCGCGCCGCGGAAGGGGTTGAGGTTGGCGATAACAATATCCGCGCTGTCAATCAGCCCGCAGTTGCCCGCAAAAATCTCCTGCGCAGTATCTGCCTCGTTGTCAAACGGATACAGACCGACAACCCCTTTTTCCGCACACATCATCTTCATTTTTGCGCCGCGCTGCTTAGCGTCCGGCGCAAACACATCAAAGCCTGCAAGATAAATCTTTTTCAATTCCATTCTCCTTTTCTTCAACGCAGCACACGGCTCACGCAATCCACTATGAACAGCACGAACAGCACCGCAAACAAAACCTGCCGCCATTTTTTACCCAGCCGCGTCATGCCCTTTTCCAGCAGCGGCTGCAGGCCGTACAGGATAATCATACCACCCACGCCGAAGCGCAGGCTAGCCGACAAGCAGATGCGTCCCTGCCATTGGATGCTGTATCGCGTGTAATCCCACAGCCAGCCACCGGTCGTCCACTCGAGCAGATAGCTGGTAATCAGTTCGACCACGGTCGTCAACGCAACCACCGCAAGGAACACGACGACCGGCATGACGTTGACCTTTCCCACACGCAGCGACCTGCGCGACAACGGCCGCAGACAGGCTAGAATCAGCAGCGCTCCAAAGCCGTACACCGGCAGATATGGCCCGAACAGAAAGCCGCGATTGGAGAATCCCCAGCGATATACCACGACCTCCAGGAACACCTCATATATCCATCCGAGCGCTGAATACACCCAGAAATACAGAAAACCCGTCTGAAAACATTCAATTCCATTCTTGCGTTCTGCCATGACTGCACCCTCTTCCCTCTGTCAACATCCCTATCCAACGTATCAGCAGTATAGCATACTTTCGCGTCAAGGAAAAGCCAATACAACAAAAGCGACCGCATAAAGCGACCGCTTTTTCATGAGATTATGTTTTTGCCGGACTGCGCATCCGCCGTATGCCGCGGCGTGCCATCGCCACCAGACTATCCACCGCCCATGCGATGAGCACGGCACCCACAATCGTACACACAGTGAGCACCGCATAAAACACATAGCGATTCATTTCCGGCCAGTGCTCCAGTAAAAAGCGGGAGCAACGGGTGAGCACCAGCACATGCGCGAGATACGCCTCATAGGAATGCCGTCCCACAAAGCCGCACACCTGCTGCACCATACGCCCGCGTGCCAGCCATTCTGCCACTCCGTAAAAAAACAGGATTGTCACCATGGTCAGCACTGCATAGCCGGGCGAAAAATAGCTGACGCAGTTAAAATTGACCGCGCCTTCCCGATATACCGCACGCACGCTCAGCCACATCGCATAGCCCAGCGCGCCGGCGCATACCAGTCCCGCCGGCACGACCAGACGACGCGCCCATGCGGCAAAAGCATCGGGAAACGAACCGCACAGCGCGCCCAGCGCAAAATAACCCGTCCACAGCAGAAAGCCGCGTGTACGCCAAGTAACGAGAATCTGGTGTGCCAAGCCATCGCTTGGACGGAAAGCAAGCAGCAGCAGCCACGCCCCCAGCAGCACCACGGAGGCCACAACCATCCGCCGCCGTGTCGTACCGTATCGCCGCAGCCCATTCCGTGCCGCGAAAAACAGCGGCACCAGCACGACGAACTGCAAAATCATCGTCACATACCACAGATGATAGCTTGTATCGCCATAAACCATGCCCCGCGCCACGCTGCGCAGCGTCACCGGCTTTTCCGCGTACCACAGATACACCGCCGTCCATATCGCATAGGGCAGCACAAGCTGCCGCACGCGTTTTCCCAGATACGGCAAATAGCGCGGTGATTCTCGATAAACATAAAACAGCGCCGCACCAAACAGCATCACAAACAGCGGCACGGCAAAACGAAACAGCTCAAACGAAGCGGCGATGACCACTTTTTCGCTCGGGCCAATGTCATATCGACGCGCATATGCACCCAATATATGCTGTACCGCAACCGCCGCAAATGCGGCGGTACGCAGTACATCCCATGACGGCACATGCGGCCTGCGCACAGCAGCGCAAGCCGCGCCGTCCTTTTTCTCTGTCATTGCAACAGCTTTCTTGCTTACAGGCGCGCTTCCAGTTCGCGGCGGCGCTCCTCAAAGCCCGGCTTACCCAGCAGCGCGAACATGTTCTTCTTATACGCCTCTACGCCCGGCTGGTTGAACGGGTTGACACCGAGCAGATAGCCCGAGATACCGCAGGCCTTCTCAAAGAAGTAAACCAGATAACCGAAGTGCCATGCGTCGGCCTTATCAATTTCCACGATGATGTTGGGCGTACCGCCGTCCATGTGCGCCATCAGCGTACCCTGATACGCCTTGGAGTTGACAAACTGCACGCTCTTGCCCGCCAGATAGTTCAGGCCATCGATATCCTCAGCGGTTTCCTTGATATAGCTCTCCGAGCGAGGCTCCTTGACCCATACCACAGTCTCAAACATGTTGCGGGCACCATCCTGAATGAACTGACCAATCGAGTGCAGGTCGGTCGAGAAGTTGGCCGAGGTCGCAAACAGGCCCTTGTGGTCCTTACCCTCGGACTCATCAAACAGCTGCTTGAACCACTCGCCGAGCATGACAAGAGACGGCTCGTAGTTGACGAGAATCTCCATCGCCTTGCCCTTCTGATGCAGGATGTTACGCAGCGCGGCATACTTGGCGCAGTCATGGTCCGTACCCTCGGCAAACGCCTTGCGTGCCTCAGCCGCACCGGACATTGCTGCATCAATGTCCAAACCGGCCGCCGCCATGGGCAGCAGACCGACCGCCGTCAACACGGAGAAACGACCGCCGACGTCATCCGGCACAACAAAGGTCTCGTATCCCTCGTCATCTGCGAGCTTCTTGAGCGCGCCGCGCGCCTTGTCGGTGGTTGCAAAGATGCGCTCCTTTGCGCCTTCCTTGCCGTATTTCTCCTCGATGAGCTTTTTGAAGATTCGGAACGCGATAGCCGGCTCGGTTGTCGTGCCCGACTTGGAAATGACGTTGATGCAGAAATCGCGGTCACCGATAATTTTGACAACATCATTGAGGTACGAGGATGAGATATTGTTTCCGACAAAATAAACCTCCGGAATGCCTTCCGGACGCACGCCATTATACATCTGGCCGTTGACAAACTCAATCGCAGCACGCGCACCCAAATACGAGCCGCCGATGCCGATGACAACCAGCACATCACAGGTCTGCTGAATCTTCTTGGCCGCCTGCTTGATGCGGGCAAACTCTTCCTTGTCATATGCTTCCGGCAGATCTACCCAACCCAAAAAATCGTTTCCCGCACCGCTTTTGCTGTGCAGGGTATCCTGTGCCGCCTTCACCAGCGGCGCCATGCAGGCAAGCTCCTCTTCGCCCACAAAGCCCTGTAATCCTGTCAGCTTCAATTCCATCGACATAATTGCATTTCCCCTTCATTCATATTCTCAAAAATCACTTCATCGACTTACAGAAACGCTTTTATTAGTATATCATATCTTTGCAAAAGCGCAAGGTTGTTGTTATTTTTTTACAAAGCCCTTGTCTTTATAACACAAAAACGCAGCATTCCACTTGTTCTATCTCTGTAAAATGATAAAAGCCGCTCCCCAAGCGGGAGCGGCTTCTACTCAGCGGTAAATCGGGAATTGCGCGCAAATATCGCACACATTATGACGGATTTCTTCCGCCTTATTGTCGAAATCGGTCGCTGTCTGCCAGATAAACTCCGCAATATGCAGCATTTCCGGCTCACCGAAACCGCGCGATGTAACCGCAGGCGTGCCGACACGCTGACCGGAGGTGACAAACGGGCTTTCCGGATCGTTCGGAATAGCGTTCTTGTTGGCAGTGATATACACCTCGTCCAGACGGCGCTGCAACTCCTTGCCGGTGACACCGGTCTTGCGCAGATCGATCAACATGAGGTGGTTGTCCGTGCCGCCGGACACCAAATCGAATCCCTGATCAAGCAATGCCTTCGCCAGAACACGCGCATTGGTAACAACCTGCTGCTGGTATGCCTTAAATTCGGGCTTGAGCGCCTCGCCGAAGCAAACTGCCTTCGCCGCAATCACATGCTCGAGCGGACCGCCCTGCGTGCCCGGGAAGATGGCCTTGTTGAACTTCTTGCCCAGTTCTTCGTTATTAGACAGGATGACGCCGCCACGCGGACCGCGCAACGTCTTATGCGTGGTGGTAGTCACTACGTCCGCATAGGGCAGCGGGCTCATGTGCAGACCGGCTGCAACCAGACCGGCGATATGCGCCATATCCACAAACAGGTATGCGCCAACCTCATGCGCAATCTCTGCGAACTTGGCAAAGTCAATCGCACGCGGATATGCCGACGCACCTGCGATAATCATCTTGGGCTTTTCCTTCTTGGCCAGATCGCGTACCGCATCATAATCGATATAGCCGTTTTCGTCCACACCGTAAGATACGATATGGTACAGCAGACCGGACTGGTTGACCGGCGAGCCGTGCGTCAGATGGCCGCCGTTGTCCAGACTCATACCCA
Source organism: Agathobaculum sp. LCP25S3_E8 (assembly GCF_052117165.1). Lineage (NCBI taxonomy): Bacteria > Bacillati > Bacillota > Clostridia > Eubacteriales > Butyricicoccaceae > Agathobaculum > Agathobaculum sp. LCP25S3_E8. The sequence continues at coordinate 44,957 of NZ_JBQKJR010000012.1, read as the reverse complement.
GCACGGTGTCACCCGGCTGACACAGCGCCTGATACACCGCCATGTTGGCCTGCGCACCCGAATGAGGCTGCACATTGGCGTACTTCGCGCCAAACACTTCACACACACGTTTGATGGCCAGATTTTCGACCTCGTCCACACACTCACAACCGCCGTAATAGCGCTTGCCCGGATAACCTTCCGCATATTTGTTGGTGAGTACCGAACCCATTGCCGCCATAACCGCTTCGCTGACGATATTCTCAGACGCGATTAACTCGATGTTACGAGCCTGACGGTCATACTCTGCCTGTATCATACGCCCCAACTCGGGATCATACGCCTTTACAAATTCCATTGCTTCGCGTACCATTTTTCAACCTCCAAAACGTGTGATTTCATTCTGTTATTTAATTAAACCACATTTTAACCTTTGATGCTATTGGCAAACAGATAGATTTTACTCCCGCTTCTCCACGCATTATGTTGAAAATGTTAAATCGAACAACATCTCTTGCATTCTCGTCCAGATATGATATGATAGTATCATATACGCCATCAGGAGAGGATTCCCATGACCAAAAAAGAACGCGCCCGCGCGGTGACCGAGCTTTTGCGTGAAGTCTATCCCGAGGCTGTGTGCGCGCTGCATTATACCCATGATTATGAACTGCTGTTCGCCACGCGCCTATCCGCCCAGTGCACGGACGCGCGCGTCAACATTGTAACCGAAACACTGTTCAAACAGTTCCCCACGTTGGAAAGCTATGCGGAAGCTCCGGAAGAGGAGATTGCAGAGGCCATCAAGACCTGCGGCCTGTTCCGCACCAAAGCGCGCGACCTCAAAGCCTGTGCTATCATGCTGCTGAGCGAATACGACGGCAAAGTGCCGGACAATATGGAGGATTTGCTCAAACTCCCCGGTGTCGGCCGTAAAACAGCCAACCTGATTCTCGGAGATATTTTCGGCAAACCGGCCATCGTGACTGACACCCACTGTATCCGTCTGTCCAACCGGCTGGGCTTTGTCAAAAATGAAAAGGACCCTGTCAAGGTGGAAAACGCACTGCGCAAACTGATTGATCCGGCTGAGTCTTCGGACTTCTGTCACCGTCTGGTGCTGTTTGGCCGCGAGCACTGCACCGCACGCAATCCCAAATGCGAAAACTGTCCGCTCGGCGCAGTCTGTCCTTCTTATCCTATCACAAAATAGTACATTTCAAACACAAAAACGACGCAGATTACCTGCGTCGTTTTTTATATTCAAGTGCTTTATTTCGCATCCCAACCGTTTTCCTCGGTCGCTTCGAGCAGACAGGTTTCGCTGCTCAGACCACGCCCCTCAAACACCGGCCGGTTGTTTTCATAAATCAACCGCAGCCCCTCCAGCGTCAGATTGGGATCAACCTCATCAATCAGGTCGCAGTACTGCGCCATCATGCGGCCCATACCGCCTGTGGCAATCACGCGCGCGTTACCGCCCAGTTCCGCGCGGATGTCCGTGATGATGCCCGCCAGCGCCCCGACATAGCCGCGCACCGCGCCCGACTGCATGGACTGCACCGTAGTTTTGCCGATAGCGCGCTCCGGCCGCTCGATGTCCACGCGCGGCAGCTTGGACGCCTTGAGAAACAACGCCTCCATCGCCACCTTGATGCCCGGAAAGATGGCGCCGCCCTGATACGCGCCCTTTTCGTCGATTGCGTCAAACGTCGTGGCCGTACCGATGTCAACAATGACCAGCGGCTTGCCGTATTTGCTCACCGCAGACACCGCATTGACTAGTCGGTCCGCACCGACTTCGCGCGGGTTTGCATAGCGGTTTTCAATGCCGATATCCACATCGCGCCCGGCAATAACCGGCCGCACCCGCAGATATTTACGGATTGCATTAATCAGCGTATACATCACGGGCGGCACAACCGATGCAATGATAACCGCGCTTGTTTCATTGCGGTCTATGCCGTGAAAATGGTAATACTGCGAAATCTGCATACCCAGCTCGTCCGAGGTGCGCTCGGCATTGGTCGAAATGCGGAATGTTCCGCGCAGCTTTTCCCCCTCATATAATCCAAACACCATGTTGGTGTTGCCTACGTCAATTGCCAAAAGCATTTCTTTTCCCCTTAGCTTCCTTATTGTCCGATTTTCTCCCGCCGCAGCAGCTCCCCGTCCTCGTTGACGAGTTCAAGCAGCTTCGGCTGTCCGTTTTCCACTGTCAGCCGGCCATAACTTGCCGGACCGCCGCGCGGCAGGCTGATGCTGCCCGGATTACAGACCAGCACGCCGTTGACGCGCTCCAGATACATGCGATGCGTATGTCCGAAAAAAGCAAGACCGCAGCCTTCCTCACGTGCCAATTGCGCCACCTGCTTGCCCTCGCGCACATATACCTGCTCTCGGTGTCCATGTGTCAGAAAAATGCGCACGCCATCCAGTGTTACCACGGCATGCTCGGGTACTTCCCGGTCAAAATAATCGTTGTTGCCACGTACCGCGCACACCGTCAGCCGTGGAAACACGCTTTCCAACTCACGCGCATCATCCGTATGGTCGCCCAGATGCAGTACCATATCCGGTGCCTCCCGTTCGACCGCGCAGGCCATGCTCACATTGTAGCCATGCGAATCCGTAAAAATCAGTATCTTCAAGGCTCTGCCTCCCTTCCGGCGACACAGCAGTATTTTACAACGGGATTGCACACTTGTAAACCCTCTCCCTCACATTTTTCCATTTCGCCGCATATACTGGCAATAAACGATGCATGGAAAGGGATGGGAACAATGCCCAATCAAGAGGAAATTCTCCGCCGCATCGCGGAGCAGGCCGGAAAAACCGATGCACTCACGCAGCTGCAAGCCGCTCTGCGCACACCAGACGGCCAGAAAGCCGCCCGAATTATTTCCGACCGGCATGCGGCCGATCTGGAACGCGCCGCGCAGGCAGCGCAGCGCGGCGATATGGGAGAGGCCGCCCGTCTGGCGCGGCAGCTGATGCAAACCGAAGAAGGCGCCAGCCTTGCCGCACAGCTCAAGAAAATCTTCGGCAAATAAGGAGGCTCCGCTATGGATAACGATATGCTGTCCTCCCTGCTGAGCGACCCGGAAGCACTGCAAAACGCGATGAAAACCGTCTCCGGCATGTTGGGCGGTGCGGAGCAATCCGCGCCGTCCTCTGCGAACGACTACGACCCGACCACCGAGTGGATGGAGCGGGCGCTGCCCGTATTCGGAGCGATTGTGCAGAGTGGACAGAGTGCGGTCAGACAAGAAAAGCGCGCCCTATTGGGCGCGCTCAAACCCTTCGTCACCGATGAAGTCGCAGGCCAGTTTGACCACGCCATGCGTCTGGTCAGCATGGCGCGGATGGCGCGCGCAGCGCTCGGCCAATTCGGTCAGCTGAGCCGCGCAGACGGCGCTTCGCCATCCGATGACGGCACACGCGCGCTTTGATGCGAAAGGAGGGCAACCGTCTTTGTACAACCGCTATCTGACCGAAGCTGCGCCCAGCGCGCCGCTACATAACGAAACCGTATCGCATCACCCACCACAAAGTGGGCAAACCGACTCCGTGCTGGCAGAACTGTCCCGCGGACTGTCCGGCCGTCTGCAAAACATCCGGCTGGACGCGGATACCATCATCGCGCTGGTCATCGTCTGGTTTCTTCTCTCCGACGACGGTGGTGAGGTAGACTGGGAGCAGCTCATTCTCATTGGCGTGCTGCTGATTCTGGGGATCTGACCGATGTGTCAGATCCCTTTTTCTATATGTGTCATTGCGTTTCTTACTGCGCTTTGAGACGCTCTGCTGCGGCGTCCGTCAGCCGTGCGAAGTCCGCAAGGCTCAGCCGTTCCCCGCGCACGCGCGTATCCAGCCCAACCGATTCAATAAGCGCTGTAATACCGTCCTTGCCCAGCGCACCACCGAGCACCGGACCAAGCGCGTTAACCAGCGTCTTACGCCGCATGTTGAACGCGGCGCGCACCAGTGCAAAGAACAGCTTTTCATCTCGCGTCTCGACCGCAGGCTGCTGAAGCGGGGTCAACTGCAAGACCGCAGAATCCACCTTGGGCCGCGGCACGAAGCAATCTGCGGGTACATCGAACAGAATCTCTGCTGCGGCATGATACTGCACGTAAATGGAAAAGGCCGAGTATGCAGCCGTTCCAGGCGCGGCGCAGATACGCTGCGCGACCTCCTTTTGCACCATGACCGTAATCTTATCAAACGCGCGGCTTTCGAGAAGCGCCGTAATCGCAGGCGTCGTGATATAATACGGCAGGTTGGCACACGCGACTGCATGTGCGTCCCCAAATTTCTCTGCGCACAGCGCGGCAAGGTCGAGGGCCAGCACATCACCCTGCACGACCTCGAAATTGTCGAACTCCGCCAGCGTTTCATCCAGCACGGGCAGCAGCGCGCGGTCCAGCTCAACCGCGACAACCCGCTCTGCCGTGCGGCAGAGTTCTGCCGTCAGGCAGCCCATACCAGGGCCAACCTCGATCACGTTCCCGGCTTGCGCCGCGCTGCTTTGGGCTGCAATGCGCTCCGGCACAGAAATATCAGTCAGAAAATTTTGGCCGAGCGATTTGGAAAAGTGGAATCCATGCTTTGCAAGAACCGCACGGATTACATCAATATCACAAAGATTCATAGCTTCCTTTCCTCAGAAAAGGCCGGCGGCAGAAGTGCCGCCGGCCTTTGTTTTGTTGTCTTGAAAGGCCTGTCCGGATATGACCCGACAGCCTTTCCTGATATGTTTTTTACTCCTCGCCTTCAATCAGGCCGTAGCCGCCCGCCGCACGCTTGTAAACAACTGCATGAATGTTGTCATCATCCGCATTGCGGAAGAAGTAGAACTGATGATCCAGCAGATTCATCTGCAAAATCGCCTCGTCTACACTCATTGGCTTAACGTCAAACTTCTTGCGACGCACAATATCGAAGTCCTCCTCGGACAGCGCCGCCTGCTGCTCGGCCAGCTTATCAAATGCGCCCTCACGCAGCCGCTTTTCCAAACGGGTCTTGTGCTTGCGGATCTGGCGCTCAATGCTGCTGATTGCTCCATCCACGGATGCAAACATATCAGTCGTGGTTTCCTCTGCGCGCACAACCAACCCGGCCTGACGCACTGTAATTTCCACAGTTTGCTTGCCGCGCAGTTCGCTAAAGGTCAGAGTGGTGTCGGAATCCTGATGGAAATACCGATCCAGTTTTTCAACCTTGCGCAGCGCGTATTGCCGCAGATCGTCGTCAATTTTCATCTTTCTCTCGACGATGGTAAACTTCATAACATCATCTCCTATCGGGCAGAATGCCCAAGATACTTTGGCGTTGCCGTCCGCCGATGGCTGCGGCCGCCATATGGGGTTTTGCTATATTTAGTATACCACGCCTTCGGGCAAAATGTCCAATCTATTTTGCGCAAGTTCACAAATTGTTCAGCAGTTTCTCTAACCGTTCCTCAAATCTCGCCCTCCGCATGGCGCGTGACATGGCAGGAGATGTTGACTACACACGGCAGGCCAGCGATATGCGTGCCGAACGGCTCAATCGCGCAGGAAAGCGCAGTCACTGTACCGCCAAGGCCCTGCGGCCCGACGCCCGAAGCGTTGACCTTGTCCAGAATCGCCTGCTCCATGTCCGCATACAGTGGATCGGCATTATGCTCACCCACCGGTCGCAGCAGCGCGCGTTTAGCAAGGAAGGCGGCCTTGTCACTCGTACCGCCCAGACCCACGCCAATGACAATCGGCGGGCAGGGATTAGAGCCTGCGTTGATGCAGGCGTCTGCGATGAAATCCACAATCTGTTCCTTGGTCGCAGCGGGCGTAAACATCTTCATTGCGGTCATATTTTCCGATCCAAAGCCCTTGGGCGCAACCGTGATGCGTACCTTGTCCCCCGGTACAATCGAGGTATACAGCACGCAAGGCGTGTTGTCGTTCGTGTTCTCGCGACGCAATGGGTCGCCCACGACGGACAGGCGCAGATAACCGTCAATGTAGCCGCGGCGCACACCCTCGGTCACCGCGTCCTCAAATGCGCCGCCCGTCAGGTGCACGTCCTGCCCGACCTCAGCAAACACAATTGCCATACCGGTATCCTGACAGACCGGCACATCGTTTGCGCGCGCCAAATCGCAGTTTGCAATCATCTCACCGAAAATCTCCTTGCCCAGCGGCGACTGCTCGGCCTTCTGACCGTCCACAAACGCCTGCCGCAGGTCGGCGGGCAGGTAATAATTTGCGTCGATGCACAGCTGCCGCACCAGCTTGGTCACTTCCGAAACGTCTATCGTTCTCATGTTGTCCTCCTGTATTCCAGTGCACCGTTTATCCAAACAGCCTGCACCTGAGTTGCAAAATCCAGCGGGTCGCCGCTCCACAGCACGCAATCCGCATCCATACCAACCTGCAATCCGCCGATACGTTTTTCCATGCCTGCAATCTGCGCCGGCACCGAAGTGACCGCACGCAGCGCGTCGGTTTTGTCCATGCCCGCGCGTACGGCAAGCATGAGCGCCATTGGCAGAAGCCGCAGCGGAATTTCCGGATGATCGACCGTAATCGCGGTCGGAATGCCCGCACCGGCCAGCACGCCCGGCGCCGCATCCGTCAGATTGCGTAATTCCGGCTTGGAACGGTCGGTCATATACGGTCCGCTTACCACCGGCACACACTCTCCCGCCAGCAAATCAGCCACCAGATGGGCCTCCGTGCCATGCACAATGACCGGCTTGATGCCGAATTCCTTTGCGATACGCAGCGCGGTGAAAATATCATCCGCACGATGCGCGTGGAAATGCGCCTCAATCTTGCCCCACAGCAGCGGCAGCAGCGCTTCCAGCTTAATATCGTAATCCGGTCCATCGTCATCCGGGTCACTCTCGGCGCGTTCCCGCCTCGCCAGATACTCCTTTGCCTTGTAAAGCTGCTCTCGGATGAGCGCAGCGGTCGCCATACGAGTGACCGGACTTTCATCCTTGTCATGATAAACTGATTTTGGGTTTTCCCCCAGTGCAAATTTGATGGCAAGCGGCGCTTTGAGCACCATATCGTCCACCCGGCGTCCCGCAGTCTTGAGAAGCGCAATCTGTCCGCCAATAGGATTGGCGCTGCCCGGGCTGACCGCAACCGCAGTTACGCCGGCCTCAACCGCCTCACGGAAACCTCGATCCATCGGATTGATACCGTCGATGACGCGCAGATGCGGTGTAACGGGATCGGTGTCCTCGTTGCCGTCCGCACCTTCAAAGCCCAATCCATCCTCATACAAGCCAAGGTGGGAATGGATGTCGATAAGACCGGGCGTGAGCACGCCGCCCGCGCCATCGATCACCTGCTCGCAATCCGGCGGCGCCTGTGTGCCTGTGGCAGAAATTTTTCCGTCCTCTATCAGCAGCCAGCCCGAAAAGCGCGTATCCGCCTCATCCATCGTCCAAACGGTTACATTTTTAATTAGCTGTTGTTTCATGAAAACCTCTTCGAAAAAAGCATTGACATGAATGGGAAAATATGGTATATTAACCATGGCAGTTGAAAAGCTGCCATGCACCGTTCATATCTTTATCCCCACAATCCTACTTTTGGCGCTCTTCCGCGAGGAAGGGCGCATTTTTTATAATATTGTGCAAAATCTGTCGGATACAGTGGAATAAAAACAAAACCGAGGTCGCCCTCGGTTTTGTTTTTATCTGCGTCTGCGTGAACCGTTTTTACGGTCGGTCGCATGACGGACATCCGCCTGACGGCTTTCGCTGTCCGACATGAATGCCTTTAATTTATCCTCGAAGCTCATCGTTGCAGGGTCCTTCGGCTGCTGTGCCGCGCGTCCCCGCGGTGCAGCGGAACGCTGCTGAAAACGCGGCTGACGGGCCGCAAAACCGCCTGACCGCTCCGGGCGCTGCTCCTGTGGCTGCGCTTTCTTAATTGAAAGATTGATACGTCCGGCCTGATCGATATTGATGATCTTGACCTTGACCGTCTGCCCTTCCTGCAGAAAATCCTTGATGTCGTTGACAAAGCTGGACGCAACCTCAGAGATATGCACCATGCCCGACTTGCCCTCCGGCAACGCAACGAACGCGCCGAATTTGGTAATGCCCGTTACCTTGCCTTCTACAATCGCTCCCACTGCCAAATCCATATAAGTTTTTTTGCCTCCGTTAATCTTTTCCCTTTTACCGGCTGGAGGTGTCTACAAAAACACGTTCCCCGGGTTCCGCATAGCTCAGCTCCGAACGGGCCAGCTCGCCGATATCCTCCTCAGTAATGCCGTTTTGCATTTCCTGCCGCAACAGCTCATTGGCTTCCTGATATTCCTGCACCTGCTGGTTTAAGGAGTCCAATTCTGCCTGCTTATCCGCGATCTGCGACTGCAACCGAACGATTGTGACCACTGCATAGAGCAAAAACGCCAGCATCGCTATTTTTACCACAACCGGCATTTTCCGCTTCGACACCGTTTTCTCACCTCGTACTGTCTGTCCGCGTCAAACTGATCCGAATTTTATTTTATACCTTTCCCACGAAAAATGGAAGAGGGTTTTGCAAACTTTTTTGCAAAAAATCGAATTCTGTTCACCAGCAGACTTTGCTGCCAACGCTGCCGGACGGTTCTGCCCAGCCAGCAGAGACAGGCCGCAAAACGAACCACTCCATGCAGCACCCCCTCCAGCACGGCAAGTACCACTCCGCTGAGCAGCTGAAAATACAAAATAGCGCCACCGGCCGCACCGGCCAATACAAAATAGCGGTTCTGCCCCATTGCAAACAGAAGATTAAATTCAAAGAGCGCCGCCAGCAGTACCAGCCAGAAAATCGCGTCGCATACCGCAGTCGCAGCCCAGCCGAACCTGAATACCCGTCTTGGAGCGCGCAGCAGATCATATACCACACCAATGCCTACGCCAAACAGAACGCTCTGCAGAAACAGCCGCAACTGCTCCTGATTGGAAAACACCTCCATGCCGCTTCACCCGCCGAACAGACGTTTGAACCAGCTGCTACGCGGCTGAACACTGTCATCATATTCGATTAACCCGATCTCGCCTTCGACAATCAACTCACCGGCCTCCAGTTGCAGCCGCTCGACATGCAGCCCCTGTCCGCGCACCACCACCATACCACGCACGGTTTCCAGAAGCACCTGCTCCTCATCAAAGCTTTGCACGTCCAGAACACCGGAAATCGACAGTTTTTCCCTGCCTTCCAGAATGATATTGTGCGGCATTTCCCTGTTGCGATCTTCGGATGCCATCAGCCATTCCCTCCCTGTAAAAAAACATCCCGCTCCCTTCATCCTATGAAGGGACGGGATGTTTTAGCACCCAATCAGGATATCTCCCGATACAGGGCGGCAGCGTCCGCCTTAAGGGCATGCTCCGCGATAGCAAGCACCTCCACTTTCATGGTGCGCTGGCCGAACGCAATTTCGATGATGTCACCCGTTTTAACCTGATATGAGGCCTTGGCAGGCTTGCCGTTGACTGTAATGCGCGCAGCATCACATGCATCATTTGCCACGGTACGACGCTTAATCAGGCGGGAAACTTTGAGGTATTTATCCAGTCTCACGTTACTTGTTATCCACCTTATCCTTGAGAGTCTTGCTGGGCTTAAAGACCGGTGTTATCGCAGCAGCGATTTCAATCTCCTCGCCCGTGCGCGGATTGTGCCCCGTGCGCGCAGCGCGCTGCTTGGTCTCAAATGAGCCAAAGCCGCCAATCTGCACCTTATCGCCGGCCACAAGCGCGTCGCCGATGGCTTCAAAAATTGTATCCATCGTCTTTTCCGTATCCTTTTTAGACAGACCGGTTTTGTCCGCAACGAGCGTGACAAATTCACTTTTCTTCATGCGTGTACCTCCGTTTGTCATTCCGTTTCTTTTGCTTTATTCCAAAGCGCATCCAACGCCTCCAACGGCAAATCGGACAGCGTTTTGTCCTCTGCGCGCGCCTGCCGCTCCATCGAGGCAAAGCGGCTGATGAATTTATCACAGGTTTTTTCCAGCGCGCGCTCCGGGTCGACCTTCAAGTGCCGCGCCACGTTGACCACGGCAAACAGCAGGTCGCCCAGTTCCTCTTCAGCGTCGCCCTTGCCGTCCATCGCCTGACGCAGCTCGCCGATCTCCTCCTCGACCTTGTCAAACGCGCCCTGCACATTTTCCCAGTCAAAGCCGACCTTTGCAGCCTTCTTCTGCAGCTTTTCCGCACGGATCAGGCCGGGCAGGCTGCGCGCCACACTGTCAAGCGCAGAGGTATCGGTCTCCTGATGCTTTTCCACGCGCTTGAGCGCATCCCAATTGCGCAGAATTTCCTCGGAAGAGCCAACCTCCACCGATCCAAAGATGTGCGGATGCCGGAAAATCAGCTTTTTGCACACCCCATCCGCGACATCCCCTATGTCGAATACGCCCTTTTCTTTCTCCATCTGCGTATGGAACACGACCTGCAGCAGCACATCGCCCAGCTCTTCCTTCAGATGCTCGGCATCCTGCTCGTCAATCGCCTCGCAGACTTCATAGGTTTCCTCGATAAAATTACGACGGATGGACTGATGGTCCTGCTCCCTATCCCACATGCAGCCGTCCGGCGCACGCAGAATTTCCATAATCCGCAGCAAATCCTCAAAATCGTACTTATCTTTTTGCTGAAAATCAACCATTTTTCGCACTTCCCGCTCACTTCAAATGTAATAGATTCGCAATTTTTTCGCCCTTTGGCAGCAGCAGCACATCCTCGCGCTCAATGGCACGCAGCATCAGCAGCAAAGCAACATACACCACTGCCGCAACTGCAATTGCAATGAGTGTCACCAGCTTATCCAAGACCGTGCCGGGCGCAGTACCCAATACCCGCAGCAGTACAGTATGGCAAATATAGGTTGCCGCCCCCATACCGATGGTTGCCGCAAGCGGCCGACCCGCCGTTTTACCGAGCGGCGGCAGCGCATGCGACAGCCGCGCAATATGAAACAAATTGAGCAGCGCAATCACCCAGTAGCATACCGCCGTACTGATAGGCGCGCCCAAAATGCCAAACTCTGGATTACCGATGAGATAATAGTCGCCCAGCATCTTGACCACTGCCCCCAAAAACATGGAGGTGAGCGGCAAATCAATGCGTCCGAACGCCTGCAAGGTGGCATTGGTTACCGCAACCAGCGCCACCGCCGGCACGGCAATCCCCAGCATCGCCATAAGCGGGCCGCCCTGCTCAGAGACACCCACCGAGTAGAACATCCGCAGAATCGGGCCGGACAGCAACACAAAGCCCGCCCCCGCCGGCAACGTGATAATCATGGTCAAACGCAGCGTCGTTCCAATGGTCTTAGATACCTTGGTGAAATTCTGCGACGCACGCGCACTGGCAATGGTAGGCAGCACGCTGACTGCCAGCGCCGTGATAAGTGTCTGCGGCAGGTTAAAGAAATTGACGGTACCCGTATAGATGCCGTAAGCGGTCGTTGCCGCCTCGGCCGTCATACCGACCGCCGGGCTTTGCAGCCGTGCGGCAATCAGCGCCACGTCGATAAGGTCGGTCAAACTCATGACCGCCGAGCTGATGGTAATCGGAATGGAAAGCGAAAGCAACGTTTTGGCCAGCTCCCGCGTCGGACGGATTGCATCGCTTAGCAGGTGCACCGGTTCGCTGCGCCGGCGGCTGATGCCTGCCTGCACAAGCATATAGCCCGCCGCCACGACCTCGCCCAGCGTAACACCCAGCACGGTCAACGCCGCGACCACCGCGTCCTCCATACCGTGCTGCTTGGCATAGTACGCAAGCCCCAGACCGGCAAACAGCTTGCCCATTGCCTCAATCACCTGAGAAACCGCGGTCGGCACCATGTTGGCGCGTCCCTGATAATACCCGCGGAACACTGACAAAATCGCGACCATCGCAACACTCGGCGCGATTGCCATGACCGCCAGCTGCGCGTCCGGATTTTTAATCCAACTTGCAAACGTACCTGCGCCAAAAAACAGCACCACCGTTGCCAGCACGCCGACCGGCACAAAAATACCCGCCGCCACGCGCACAATCCGGCGTACCTCGCGCTCACGCCCGCACGCCGTCGCCTCGGCAACCATTTTGGACAGGGCGGCAGGCAGGCCGACCGTCGAGATAATGAGCATCGCGGTATAAATGCGGTACGCCGCGCTGAACAAGCCGAAAGCCGGAGACTCCTCCCCGCCGATCATATTCTGCAGCGGAATCTGGAAAAACGCGCCAATTACCTTTACAATCAGGCTCGCAACCATTAAAATGACCGCACCTTGGATAAAATTCTGTTTTTTTCGCTGCAAACGTTACACGCCCTTTGTTATTTCTTATATTACCGTATGGCAGGGCGCTCTGAAATATGTGTTCACAGCGCACCTCCGCAGCCCGAACAGTACGCATCTTCCCGGCTGCATGTTTTGCCGCAATGCGGGCAGACCACGATCGTACGCATACCCGCCAGCTTCTCGCGCAAAGCCGCAATTTTTTCCTGCTTTGCGTCCACCGCGGCAATTTTCTCATCCATTTCGTCACTGGAAACCTCGTTGCCCTGATGCAGCTCGTAAACCATACGGCCGATTTCCTTATAGAGCACCTCACATTCGGTATTGAGGTCAAAAATCTGCAAATTGATACGGGTCGCACTGGCAAGTTCCGTCGCCTTTTTGCCCGCTGCGTCCGCCGCGCGGCCGGCAGCCTTGCCGGTTTTTTCCGCCATCACCTTGATTTTGTCCAGAAACGATTGCACCTTTGCATCCATCACCCATCGCTCCTTCCGCGCGGCCAAAGACCGCCATATTTGGTTTATTATACTTCACACCCTGCCAAAAAGCAAGGTTTAACACCCGTTTCAGCCGATAAACTCGTGCAGCACCGAGTCCTCCGGAATGAAATCCGCATAATCAATCGGCGCCACCTGTCCCAGCACCGCACCAACCGGCGCGAGATCCGCCCCGGCCAGCTCCTGCACATATTGCTGCAGCCGTGGCGTCAAATGCTGCATCAGGATGCAGAACTCATACGGCAAAAAGGTATCCACCGTCAGGTTAGCCTGCCCACGATACGGCGCGATATACAGCCGCTCGCCGCGGCGCACCGAATTCCACTGATGCAGGGTTTCCTCAACCGGAGAATTGCGGAACAGGCTGTCCCGCATGGCGCGGCGCAAAAAGCGCAGCATATACGGCTCCAGCCGCGGCCCCTCCTCGGGCACAACCGCACTGGCCACCGACAAATACACGCCGGTCGCCGCATGCGCCAAATCGCCCATGATGACGGGATTGAAGGAGTGAATTCCTTCAATGAGTACCACCTCGTCCGGGGCGAGCCGCAGCGTGCGCGCATCCGGAATCGAGGTACGCGTTTCAAACGCAAACCGTGGCACACTGATTTCCTGTCCTTCCGCCAGCAGTGCTAAATGCTGGCTCAAAAGCGGCAGGTTCATGCACTCCGGGCTTTCCAAATCAGGTACGCCGTTCTCCGGATCGGGCGGAATTTCGTAGGTACCGACCGTGCGGTAATAATCGTCCATCGAAATCATTTCCGCGTGGATGCCGTGCGCCTCCAGCGCGCGGGCAATGCGGTCATTGGTCGTGGTCTTTCCCGACGAGGATGGTCCGTTGATCAGTACGATTGGCTTGTTTGTGCTGTTGCGCGCAATCTCCTCCGCCACAGCAAGCACCTGCGCATGGTAGTGCTGCTCACATTCGTGAATAAAATCCGCTGCCTCATACCGTGCACGGTGATTGATATATTTGAGCGTAAATTCCGCCATAAGCCGTTCCCTCCTTATTGCTTGGGAAATAGTAGTTTGCGTTTGCCGTCTGTCAGCCGGTCGGCTGCGCGGATGTACTCGAGCGGATATTTGGGATTATTCGTCCGCTCAATCCAGCCGGTTGCACGCTCGACGCGCTTGGACACGCCGCCCGCGCCCAGCGACAGAATGGTCTGCAATTCCTCCATCATAGTTACATTGTAAAAACATTCGGTATCCGGTTTGCACCAGCCGACGTTCTCAAAACCGCCGGCAGTGAACTTCTGCCGGTACAGATAGTATGGCCCGAAACCCGCCGTTTGAAGCGCGTGCGAAGCGCCGTCCAGCATGCGCGAAACCGTATCGCGCTGCGCAGCAGCCGCGGCCTTATCGGTCAGATCCGCGCCGCGTTTGATGGCCAGCGTATGCACCGTAATATTTTCAGGCGCCAGACCGATAAGCGTATCCATTGTACGTGCAAAGCTGTTCGCAGTATCGCCGGTCAGCCCTGCAATCACATCCATATTGATTGCCTCAAAGCCCGCCTGACGCGCCTCGTCATAGGCGCGTAGTACGTCCTGCGCGCTGTGCCGCCGCCCAATAGCTGCCAGCACCGCATCGTCCATCGACTGCGGGTTGATACTCACGCGCCCGACGCCCGCGGCCCGCAGCGCCGCAAGTTTTTCCGGTGTGATGGTATCCGGGCGGCCTGCTTCCACAGTATATTCACGCAGATGCGAAAAATCAAAGTTTTTTTCCAGTGCCGTGAGCAGACGCGCAAGCTGCCTTTCATCCAGCGTGGTCGGCGTGCCGCCGCCGATATATACGCTCTGCACCCATTTGCCTGCCTCGCGCACCAGCACGGCGGTTTCCTCCACCTCGCGGCACAGCGTATCCAGATATGGCTCAATCAGCTGACCGGACTGCGCGGTCGTGGCGGACACAAACGAGCAGTAATAGCACCGCGATGGGCAGAACGGAATGCCGACATAGAGCGAAATATCCTCCGGCCCGATGGCGCGGTCCAGTTCCATGGCGGTTGCCGCCGCGCGGATGGTCAACGCGGTACGGTCGGGGGAAACATGAAAATGCTCCCGCAGATATGCCGCCGCTTCGCCGCGGCTCATGCCGCGCTCGATCAGGCCGCGCGCGAGCTTGGCCGGACGCACGCCGGTCAGACTGCCCCAGACCGGCGGCTCGGACAGCGCGGGCACGACCGCATCATACACGGTCGTTTTCACCAGCTCGGTGATGGTACGCTTGTAGTCGAGCGATTGCAGCCCCTCGACCGATGCGCTGCTCTCGCTTTCGCGTACCATGCCGTCCACGCAGACGATCGCCTTTGCCTGCGCCTGTCCATCCGCTTCGGTCAGGATACTGCGACACCAGTCATCCTCGTCCTCACAGATGGTATCCGCATGCGTCAGCGTAACGGTTGGCAGCAGATGAAACAGCATTTCCTCCACCGCATGCTTGAGCGCATGCCCTTCCATGGTATAAACCATCACTTGCCAACCGCCTGCAGCATATAGGAGTTGGCCACGCGCTCCTCGGACAGCGTGGAAAGCCCCTCATGTCCGGGCAGCACCTTATAATCTCCTTCCAGATCGTGCAGGCGCTTGAGTGAGTGCAGCATCTGACTGAAATCACCGCCCTCGAGGTCGCAGCGGCCGCACTCATGGCGGAACAGTGTGTCGCCCGTGAACAGGCAGTCCTCAATCTGGATGACCGACGAGCCGGGCGTGTGTCCCGGCGTGTTCATATAGGTCGCGGTCAAGCCGCCAAAGGTGACCTGCGTGCCTTCGGTTGCCACAATATCCGGCGTATCCTCGACATAGCCGCGCGCCAGTGCGCGGAACGGGCGCATATTCTCATGCTTGAGCAGCCACAGGTCGCCCTCCGGTACGACATATTTCGCGCCCGTCTTTTCCAGCACTTCATGTGCAGCGAGAATATGGTCGAAATGCGCGTGCGTCAGCAGCACATACTGGACCGTCAGTTTTTCCTCCGCAATCGCGTGTAGAATGGACGGGGCGTTGTCACCCGGGTCAATAACTGCCGCCTCGCGGCTGTTTTCATCATAAACAATATAGCAGTTGGTCGCTACCGGACCAACACAGAGCTGCATAATTTTCATAAGTGAAATTCTCCTTTCCGTCACCGCATCTGCGCGGTGTCCATCCACAATGTAACCGGCCCATCGTTGAGCAGGTCAACCTTCATATCCGCGCCAAACTCGCCGGTTTCGACCGGCAGGCCGCTCTCACGGCAGCGCGCGATAAACGCTTCATACAGTGGAATCGCCGTTTCCGGCCGCGCCGCTGCGGTAAAGCTCGGACGATTGCCCTTTTTGCAGTCGCCATACAGCGTAAACTGCGACACGACCAGAATCCCGCCGCCGACATCGTGAAGCGAACGGTTCATCTTGTCGTTTTCATCGGTGAACACGCGGAGTTTAACTGTTTTATCCGCCAGATAAACCGCATCCTCCAGTGTATCCCCGTCCGTTATACCGAGCAGAACGAGAAAGCCCTGCCCAATCTGCCCATGCACCGCGCCGTCGATGGTAACCGACGCATGTGACACGCGCTGAATCAGTGCCCGCATTTGTTTCCCTCATTTCCGGCGCAAATATCGCACCTGCTTATCCAAAAGGGGCTGCGCCAGACCGCAGCCCCTTTCGCTCTTTCATTTTAGCACAGCTTTGCGCCCGCTTCAATCGCATCATCCAGCATGATGAGATTGAGTTTACCGTCCTTTTCGGCAGACAGCAGCATACCGTTGGACTCCTGTCCCATCATCTTGCGCGGCGGCAGATTGGTGACGGCAACAACCGTCTTACCGACGAGCTCCTCCGCCTTATAGTACTTGGCAATACCCGACAGAATCTGGCGCGGCGTGCCCGAACCGTCATCCAACTGGAATTTCAGCAGCTTTTCGCTCTTCTTGACGTTCTCGCAGGCAAGCACCTTGCACACGGTCATATCGACCTTGCAGAAGTCGTCAAACGGGATATCCGGCAGGAAGGTGACAGCCGGCTTTTCCGCCTGCTGCTGCGCCTTCTTCTCCTCCTCGATTTCGGCCAGCTTCTTCGGGATGTCGATGCGCTCGAACAGGATGGCCGCTTCTCCCACCGGCGCGCCCGCGGTCATGCCGCCGAATACAGCAAGGCTCTCGACGCCCTTGTCCTCGGTGCCCAGCTGCGCGAAAATCTTGTCCGCAGTGTCGGGCAGATAGGGACGCAGCATGGTTGCCGCAAAGCGGATGGACTCCAAAAGGTTGTACAGCACCGTGCCGAGACGGCCCTTTTTAGCCTCGTCCTTGGCCAGCGCCCACGGCATGGTTTCGTCGATATACTTGTTCGAACGGCGCAGCAGCGTGAACGCCTCACCGATAGCGTCTGCAACGTGCAAATCCGCCATGCGCTTTTCGACCGCTGCGGGCAGGCCGAGCGCAACCGCCTTCAGCTCGTCATCCACCGGCTCCGCGTCTGCCGGAGCAGGCACAACACCGTCAAAATACTTCTTAGTCATTGCAATCGTGCGGTTGACCAGATTGCCCAGTACATTGGCCAGCTCGGAATTGATGCGCTCACAGATGAGTTCGTAGGAAATCACACCGTCGTTGGCAAACGGCATTTCATGCAGCACATAATAGCGCACTGCGTCCACACCGAACAGACGCACCAAATCGTCCGCATAAATCACGTTGCCGAGTGACTTGGACATTTTGCCCTCGCCCACGAGCAGCCACGGATGGCCGAATACCTGCTTGGGCAGCGGCTCGCCGAGCGCCATCAGGAAGATCGGCCAGTAGATCGTGTGGAAACGAATGATATCCTTGCCGATCAGGTGCACATCCGCCGGCCAGAAGCGCTTGTAGTGCTCATCGTGGTTGCCATCCGGGTCATAGCCGCAGAAGGTAATATAGTTGGTCAGCGCGTCCAGCCAGACGTAAACGACATGGCCGGGGTCAAAGTCGACCGGAATGCCCCACGAGAACGAAGTGCGCGACACGCACAGGTCCTGCAAACCGGGTTTGAGGAAGTTATTGACCATCTCGTTCTTGCGGCTCTCCGGCTGGATAAACTCGGGATGCTCCTCGATGTGCTTCATCAAACGGTCAGCATACTTGCTCATGCGGAAAAAGTAGGCTTCCTCCTCCGCATCCACGACCGGGCGACCGCAGTCCGGGCAGCAGCCATCCTTGAGCTGGCTCTCGGTCCAGAAAGACTCGCAGGGCTTGCAGTACTTGCCCTTATAGCTGCCCTTGTAGATATCACCCTGATCATACAGCTTCTTGAAGATTTTCTGCACTTTCTTCTCGTGCATCGGATCGGTCGTGCGCACAAATTTATCGTAGGTGGTGTTCATCAAATCCCAGATGCGCTTGACTTCGGCCGCAACCTTGTCCACATGCTGCTGCGGCGTGATACCCGCGGCTTCGGCCTTCTCCTGAATCTTCTGACCATGCTCATCCGTTCCGGTCTGGAAGTAGACATCATAGCCGGTCAGGCGCTTGTAGCGCGCGATAGCGTCGGCCAGCACGATTTCATACGTGTTGCCGATGTGCGGCTTTGCCGAGGTGTAAGCAATCGCCGTTGAGATATAATAGGGTTTCTTATCCATCTGATTCTTCTCCTTTACCCATAGGTTTGCGAAATATCCTCCGTTTT
Organism: Agathobaculum sp. LCP25S3_E8; assembly: GCF_052117165.1. Lineage (NCBI taxonomy): Bacteria > Bacillati > Bacillota > Clostridia > Eubacteriales > Butyricicoccaceae > Agathobaculum > Agathobaculum sp. LCP25S3_E8. The sequence goes on along the minus strand of NZ_JBQKJR010000012.1, from coordinate 26,546 downwards.
CATACGCGCTTTTGCAAAGAAATGAAAAAGCCCTCCTCCCCGAATGAACGTCATCCAAGGACGAGAGCGAAACGCTTCCGTGTTACCACCTTGCTTCACGCGCCCCTCGCGGCGGCGCGCCTTAGCGGGTACTGCCATACCCTGATTCGATAACGGGAATCCCCCGCCGCAGCCTATGGCAGACTTGCCGCCGGTCGGTACGGTGCTCCGAGGCCATTTTCCGCCGCGCCCTCTGCGCCCCGCTTACACCATCCGGGACTCGCTTTGCCGTACTTCGCCGCGTACTTTCCTCTTCATTGCGTTTCAACCAATATGATAATTTCATTATAACATTGCGTCTTTGCGCTGTCAAGCACGCGAAACGGCGGGTTTTCCCGCCGTTTCGATATCAATTTGACTTTATTGCGGTGTGCCGTCGCCGCCCTGTCCCGGCCAGACGTCGGTAAAAGGCGTATCCTGCGGTCCCGCGACCGGTGCAGAAAGATACTCGTACATGCCGAAGAAGGAGGTTGTCACATAAGCGTTCACGAATGCCCCCAGCAGCACCGCCAGACAGACTGCCGCGATAAGCGCCGTTACCATAATCGCAATACCAGTGCTGCCCTTGACCAGCACCAAGCCGGCAACTCCCAGACCGCTGCACAGATAGATGACACCCATCAGCAGGATGTACCAGCCGACAAAAGTGAGCAATAACACAAACAGCTTGCCCCACTGTCCCTTGAATGCGGCAGATGCTTCTCGCGTCGCGTCCCATACACCGTGCGTTTCATCGTCGCACAGAATCACCCAGCCTGCACTGTATGTCATCACCTTCACCTCAATCGGAATAAGCGCGATAAAGTACAGAATGTTCAGGATAGTCATTACCCCCGATACATTACCTACCGAACCGCTCATCGCCGCACTGAACGCAATGGAAAACACCAGCACCATGTACACAACAGTCGGTCCAATCATCCACAGGAACGAGCGGAAGGTCAGGCAGAACTCCATCTTGATACCCGTCCAGAGCGAACGCAGCGAGGTAAAGGGTTTGAACAGCGTGCTCACCCCCGGCTCCTCCCCGCGCTGCAGAGCAAGATAAAACCGCATCAGGCCGAAAGTCAGCGGTCCACTGATGACAATCATCAGAAACACCACCACCCATACGGTATTCATCCCCCGTGTCAAGGCCATAGCCAGCATATATTCATCGGTATAGCCCGCCATCGCCATAGCAAGTACCCTGCCGAACATCGACAGATACAGCATCAGAAGCAGCAGTGCAAACGGCACCATATACAAAAAGTTAATGCCGATGCAGCGGCCCAGATTGTTCATCACCCGTCCCTTACAGGCTCTCTTAATCTCCTTACGCGTCTGCGCGGTAAACTCTTGTCTCATCCGTCATCCTCCTACCAACGTTTTTCATATTACGAAGCGGCCTGCGTCTGTTCGCCTGCCGTTTGCGTAGAAGTTTCTCCGGCTGTACCGGATTCTCCGGCTGTACCGGATTCTCCGTCTGACGCCGACTCTCCGCCCGAGGATTCCCCGGTCGTCGACGATCCTCCGGTCGCCGGCGTTTGCGGCGTGGTGGGCGCCGGCTGTTTGGTTCCCACATACACCACCTTATCCCGCTTGACATAGGTGGACGTATTGGCCAGCACCTCGGACGTTTTCCCGTTTTCCGTAATCACCTTATAAGTGCGCGTAGAGTAACCGGTAATCGGTGTGATATCGACACGGGTCTGCCCTGCCATCATGGAGCTGTCCTTTTTCTCAACCGTCTGCGGCGTATAGGTCTCCAGCACCTCGGTGCGGGTATCGACCGTTTTGTCGCTGGTCTTGGTGCCCACGATGGTCATAATCATCTTGCCGCCCGTCTGCTCGGCCAGAATCTTGATGGGATAATCCGTATTGTTCTTAAACCGGAAGTCCAGATTGCCATAATCCACTGTTGCGTCCTCTCCCAACGGGGTATAGGCCACGGTGAAGGAGTGGTTATGCCGCTCGGTTACCTCTAAATCCGCGCGCAGCACCGCCATATACAGGGTCGAAGAGGGCTGGCATACGCCGCCTCCGAATTCTTCGATAACTTTACCGCCTGAATAAGCGCCTGCGGGTTTATAGCCGCGTGCCTCTGTGCGCTCACCCACGACATTATTATACGAAAATTCATCGCCCGGATTGAGGATTGTGCCGTTGATGGCCGCCGATGCCAACCGGACATTGTTGGTGCGGGGGGTATTGCTCTCGTCCAACGAAGTAGAGGTCTGCGCAAGCGTGTCTTTGAATAGCTTGTTTTTGAGATCCTCCGCCGTCACCTTAACCGCGGTTGTCGTGACAGGAATGGTATAGCTCTCCGCCGAACCATCTCCAATGATGCTTCTTGCCTCTTCCACATCAAACTGCACGCCGACTTTCTCCGGAATGATGGTCTTTCCATCCTCTTTACTCACCGTCGCACTGACCGGATCACCGATTACCTCCTCGGCAATCTTGTCAATATCAATGGCCGGTGTATCGGTCAGCTCGGTCGAAACCTCGTACGGCTCAAAATCCATCAGCCGGATTTTTTCCTCCAGCAGCGACCGCACCGCATCCGTATCAAACTTTACGCCCGGTTTGCCTGCATGAATGGTCATCGTATCTGTACCGATATCCCACGTCGGTTCGACCGGCTCGGTCAAAGCCTTGGAAACGATGTCTTCCAACGCCTCGGTCAATCCATCCTCGTCGACCTGTGCGGCAATCTGCGCCTCGTTCATACCGACAAGCGCTTTCGCCACATCCCACATGCGGGCAAGCGGGTTGCCCGTGCGGCCCACCGCATAGGCATTTTGCACCGACTGTTCTCCATCCACGCTTTCCAGTACGTCACGCACCGGAATATCGTACGTTGTGTCATAGATGGTCATCGACAGCTTTGCATCTTGATAGAGCGGCTTGCTTTTTGCGGCAACCTGCTCCGCCGCCGCGCCCTGTGTCATTCCGCCGACCGGAATCGTCCCGACCGTAACACCGGGGAAAATGTTTGGATACAGGTAGGTAAAACCACATAGCGCAACCAGCAGCAGCGCGACAACGCCGCCCGTTATTTTCACAGCCAACGGCACACGCTTGTTCTTTTTGCCTGTTTTAGAAGCAGCCGTCTGCGCAGTGTGCTTGGCCACATGCGTTCCTTCCTTCCGTTTTTTTGTCAGGATGCTCAAATTGTTCTTCCTCTTTTCCGCTACTTATATATGCAGATATGCGAAACATCATACAATTTACCGAAAAAAACAAAAACCAGCATATCCACGGTCCTTCGACATGATTCGCCGTTCTTATTATATACTGCAATAGTGGGGGAAGCAATAACAATTCGGTAAAATAACAGCATGCCCGTTTTTATGCCATAAACAACGGAAAGCACCGTTAAAAACGGTGCTTTCCGAAAATTATATGATTTTATCAAACATTGAAGCGGAAGAGAACCACATCTCCGTCCTGCATCACGTATTCCTTACCTTCCGAACGAACCAAGCCTTTTTCCCGCGCAGCCGCAAGCGAACCGAGTTCAATCAGGTCCTTATACTGAATCACCTCGGCACGAATGAAGCCGCGTTCAAAGTCCGAATGGATCTTGCCTGCCGCCTGCGGTGCCTTGGTACCCTTTTCAATCGTCCACGCACGTACCTCCTGTTCGCCTGCGGTCAGGTAGCTCATCAGTCCGAGCAAATCATAGCATACCTTAATCAAACGATCCAAGCCGGATTCGTGCAGACCCAGCTCGGAGAGAAACATCTCCTTCTCCTCTGCATCCATGCCCGCGATATCCTCTTCCAGCTTTGCGCAAATCGGCAGCACTATCGCGCCTTCTGCATCCGCAATTTTCTGCACGGCCGCCAGACGCTCGTTTTCGGTTTTGTCGCCGGTAAAGCCCGCCTCATCCATATTGGCGGCATAAATCACCTTTTTCGCGGACAGCAGATCACTTTCCCTGATTACGCGCTGCACATCTTCATCATCTGCGAAGCCCTCAAACGTACGGGCGGTTTTACCCTCTTCCAGATGCGCCTTGAGCTTTTCCAGAATCTCCACATCCGCCAGCAGCTTTTTATCCGCCTTGGCCGCCTTGCGCGTACGCTCCAGGCGACGCTCCAGATGCTCGATATCGGCAAGGATCAGCTCCAGATTAATGGTTTCAATATCACGTGCAGGGTCGACCGAGCCTTCCACATGCACAATATTCTCGTTTTCAAAGCAGCGCACCACATGCACAATAGCGTCGACCTCACGGATATGGGACAAAAACTTATTTCCCAAGCCCTCGCCCTTGCTCGCGCCACGCACAAGACCTGCAATATCCACAAACTCCACCACCGCAGGCGTTGTCTTTTTCGCGTGGTACAACTCGGTCAGCGGCTGCAAACGCTCATCCGGCACGGCAACCATACCCACGTTGGGGTCGATGGTGCAGAAGGGATAATTTGCACTTTCTGCGCCCGCCTGCGTAATCGCGTTAAACAATGTGGACTTTCCCACATTCGGAAGCCCAACGATACCTAATTTCATATATCTTTACATCTCCTTTTGCGGCTTTTACGCGCGCAACCTCTTTATATTTCAGAAAAAGCGCTTATCGCAATAGGATTATTATAACAGATTACGCTCTTTCCCTCAAGTTCTTTTCGAACGCTCAGCATAAGTTTTAACCGAAAAGTGATGTATGCAGGCGTCCCACCCCTCCTTCCAAGCCAAACGCTCCCTTCAAAAGCAGCGGTGTCCTGTTCCACCGCCCTTCCGAAGGGAGCGCCTCGTCTCATCCGTTTCGTGCCATTCTATTCGATTTATTGGATGCGTGCAATCTCCTTGGCGAGCTTCTTTTTCTGCTCGAGATTGGACTGACGCGCGATCATGATGCGCTGCGCCTGCGGACTGCCCGCGCCGTGCATGGACTCAGGCAGGTAGCCGACAGCAGCCGTGCCCATCGTCATGTTCTCGATCAGGCGCAGCACACGCATACGGTCCTCGGTCGGAACGCTTGCTACGCCCTTGAGATACTTCTCGATATAGTCATGCGTTGCCGGGTTGCGGTAATCCGCCTCGGACGGCTGCGTCACCATAATGCCGCCTGCCAGATCCTGCGCGAGCCGCGCAATCTCATATGGGAAGCGCGTGACGTTCTGCTTGCAGACATTTGCCAGCAGCAGGTCGATCAGGTAGTTGCCGCTCTTGGTCTTGGTGCCCTGACTGGAACACGCGATGCCGCAGCAGTACAGTGTTTCGTTTAGATGCGTCATCTCAATGATCTTGTCCTTGACGTGGCTTGCCTTCGCACAGCCCGCCATCTCGGTCGCGAGCGCGGTCGCACCGATCAGCACATCGCCTACACCAACCTTACAGCCACCGTAGCTCTGACGGTGATACCCCGCAAAACGCTCCACCATCATGCCGGCAAATTCCACCTCGCCATTGAGGAAGATCATCTCGTTCGGGATGAACACGCGGTCAAAGATGACCAGCACTTCATGGCCGCCGTACACCTTGTTGCCCACATCAATGTCGTTGTACTCTTCCAGCTTGCGGGTGTCGCAGGACTGACGGCCGAGAATCAGTGTGATGCCTTGCGCATCGGTCGGGCAGGCAAACGAAACCGCATAGTCCTCGTCGCCCTTGCGCATTGAGATGGTCGGCATCACGAGCACATAGTGGCTGTTCAAATAGCCGGTCTGATGCGCCTTGGCACCCGTGACATACACGCCGTCCGCGGTGCGCTCCACCACATGCAGGAAAAGATCGGGATCCGCCTGCTGCGATGGGGACAGCCCGCGGTCGCCCTTGACGTCGGTCATCGCGCCGTCGACCGCCCAGTCATTATTCTGCACATCAGACCAGAATTTGATAAAATTCTCGTGATACTTTGTTTTACAGGCTTCATCGGTTTCATACGTCGTAGAGTAAACTGCATTTGCCGCATCCAGTCCAACGCAGCGCTGGAAGCACGCCGCCGTCTTTTGACCCAGCAGACGCTGCATTTTGACCTTGCGAATCAGGTCATCGGTCGACTGGTGCAGATGCGTGAAGCGGTTGATTTTCTTGCCTGTCAGGTTGGAGGTTGCAGTCATCAAATCTTCATACTGCGGCTCCTCCGCCAGCGCATAAGTTGCTGCAAAGGAGTTGAGCGACGGACGCACAATCGGATCGTCCACCACGTTTTCCACCTTTTCCCCGAAGCGGTACAGATTCAGATGCAGCTTGCGCAGGGATGCAATGTATTGTTCTTTGGTCATCATATCATATATCCTTCTTTCCCGTGATTCGGATTTAAACCATCAATTTTTCCCCAAAGCGTTGCGCAAATTCCTCTGCCAGTTCTGCGCGGAACTTGGGATGCGCAATCGCAATCAGCCGCTTGGCGCGCTCGCGCAGCGTCTGCCCGCGCAGCTGCGCCACACCATACTCGGTGACGATATAGTTGACATCACAGCGGCTGGTCGTGACCGGCGCGCCGGTTGCCAGCGTCGCCACAATCTTGGATGCCGACTCATCCTTGGTGGTCGAATGCAGTGCGATAATCGAACGGCCGCCCTTGGACAGGTTCGCGCCGCGCACAAAGTCCATCTGTCCGCCGATGCCCGAGATTTGCCGCAGACCGATTGCTTCCGCACACACCTGTCCCTGCAAGTCCACCTCGACGCACGAGTTGATGGACACAACGTTGTCGTTCTGCGAGATAACGGCCGGGTTGTTGCACACATCCACCGGCAGCATGCGGATCATCGGATTGTTATCCACATAATCATACAGCCGGCGGGTTCCCATCAAAAAGGTGACACACACCTTTTCTACATCGCGCTGCTTGCGCTTGCCGTTGATAACACCGCTTTCCAGCAACGGCAGCACGCCGTCCGAAATCATCTCGGTGTGCAGACCAAGATCCTTTTTGTCCTCGAGAAACGAGCACACCGCATCGGGCAGCGCGCCAATGCCGAGCTGCAGGCAGTCGCCGTCCCGCACGAGGTCGGCAATATATTTGCCGATCTGCCGGTCCTCTTCCGAGATTTTGGCCGGAGCGGATTCCGGCAGCGGCTCCCATGAGCACAGGAAACCGTCGATTTCGGACACATGCACAAAGCTCTCGCCATAGGTGCGCGGCATATTCGGATTGACCTCCGCAATGACCGTTTTGGCAGACTTGACCGCCTGTGCACCATAGTCGCAGGACAATCCAAGCGACACATATCCGCGCTCATCCGGCGGCGAGCAGGTGAACGCAAACACGTCCACCGGCAGCGTACCGTCCCGGAACATGCGCGGCACATCCGAAAAGAAGACCGGTGTGTAGTCCGCGCGGTGCTCCGCGATCGGTTTGCGCGCCGCGCCTCCCACAAACAGGGCATTGTGCCGGAAATGACTCTCCATGCCGGGCTGCAGGTAATCGCCCGAGCCGAGATAGACCATGTGCGCGACTTCCACATTATGAAACTGCTCCGCCATGCGCGCCATCGTGCGCTGAAAAATGATTGGCTCACCCACCGCGTGACCGAACACCACGCGGTCGCCGTCACGAATTACGCTCACCGCCTGCTCGGGCGTCATGGTGTGCGCTTTGTAATAGCTCCTCCAGTCCATTCCTGCCCCTCCCGCTTAAAACGCCGCGCGGTAGATCGAAAGGATATCGTCCTCGGTCAGCTCCACATAGTTGTTGCCCAGCAGGCGCTGCTGGGTCTCGATGACATTGCGCGCAAAGTCCGGCAGTTCCGCTTCGGTTACGCCATGCTTACGCAACGGGTCTTTCTTCAGCACTTCATCCATCAGACGGTACAGCGTTTCCAGAGCAAACACCGGCTCGACATCCAGCTCGGCCGCCAGCAGATCTTCCAGCTGACCCAGCTTGCCGATCGGCTTCTTCTCCTGATATTTGCGCATGACATCAGCAAACATCAGCTGGTTCGCCTGTCCGTGGGGGATGTGATGCACACCGCCGAGCGGATAAGCCATCGCATGCACAGCCGCGCAGCCTGCATGACCAAACGCGATGCCCGCAAAGTTGGAAGCGCGCAAAAATTCCAGCGCATTCTGTTTCCAGCCATCCTTACTGCCGGACGCGACCGCCTGTTTCCAGCCGCGCAGGATGAGCTGCAGCGCCTTTTCCGAAAACAGCTCACTGATTGCGCAAGCATTCGGGCTGAGGTAGCTCTCCACCGCGTGCACCATCGCGTCAATTGACGAAGTGGCAAACACGGGATACGGCAGGCTTTGCAGCAGCTCAGGTATCAGCACCGCTTCGTCCGCGAACATCTCCGGAGACACCAGACCGACCTTGACGCCCTTGGTCGTGCGGTTGATAATCGAGATATTGGTCACCTCGCTGCCCGTGCCGCAGGTCGTCGGCACGATGATGAGCGGATGCACCTTGCGCAGCGATTCCACATTGTCATACAACGTATCCACCGTGTCCGTTCTGTCCGCTACTGCGAGCACTTTGGCAATGTCAATGACCGTACCTCCGCCGACCGCGATGATGCGGTGATAGTCCTTATGCCGCAGGTCGTTCAGAATCGCATCCACCATAACATCGGTAGGCTCACCCGCGCCGTACTTTTCCTGAAAGCACGTCTGGCAGCCCAAGTTCAGCACCGCAATCGTCGGATTGTAAATATACTCATTGGTTAAAATCAGGTCGCGCGCGCCGATATGAAGTGACTTTGCAAAATCCATAAAATGCTTATATTCTATGATGCCCGGCATCAATTGAAATGACTTCATTTATCTTATCTCCTTTCCCGAATCTCCCCCATAGACAGACAAAGGAGGCTTGTCCTGATGCAAGCCTCCTTTTCTGGAAGAAGAGAGCTGGAACTATTTCACACGCAATTGTATATGATTTTGATTGCAATACGCTTGTACCTTTGCAAAATCAGGCATTGCGTCAATAGCACCATGGCCTTGTACTGTAAGCTCTGCCACCGCAGCAGCCCATTCCGCCATACATTCCAATCGGCTCAAGTCACCCTCGAACAACCCATACGCATAGAGGAAGGCACCCATATAACTGTCTCCGGCCCCGGTGGTATCGATTGCTTTCACCTGACGGGCCGCCATAAATACCGGTTGTCCATCTTGTCTCAGCAGGTATGCACCTTCCGCACCACAGGTAATAATCAATACCCTCAGATTCGGATATTGCGCCAGAAGGCTTTTCCCTCCCTCTACCGGTTCCGATTCTTTGTCCAGCAAAAAATCCAGTTCCGTATCATTGATTTTCAAGATGTCCAGCTGCGGAAAAATATCTTTTACCGTTTCGCGCGCCTTTGCAGCACTTTCATACGCAGACAAGCGTAAATTCAAATCAAACGCAACCACAATTCCCTGCGCCTTACAAATTTGGAAAATCCATTTTGTCGTTTCCCTCACCTGCGGAGCCGTCAGCATCAGAGAAGATGAGTAAACGATATCCGCTTGCTTGATGTAGGATTCATCCATATCAGCCGGCGTAATGGTTTCCGAAGCCCCGCCCGCGCGATAGAATAAGTAACTCGGTATCCCTTGCTCATCCAATCCAATGAATGCTACGGTAGTGCGGCGAGCCGGATCTACGACCACGCCTTGTGTATCCACTTTGTGCCGGCGCATGTACTGCATTAAGTAATGACCGAATGCGTCATCTCCCAGCTTTCCCAAAAAAGCAGCCTGTCCACCCAGCTTACTTATCTGCGTTGCCACGTTGGCCGCCGCCCCGCCGGCATGCTTGCAAAAGTCTGTCGCCTCACAAATGGATTGACGGCCTTCTGCAATCATATCAATCATCAATTCGCCATAGCAAATAACCTTCATTGCCTTCTCCTTTCGCCTGAATCTCTCTCCACAGGCCAGAGAATCTTGCGCAATTTATCAAGCCCGAAGCAGGCTGTGATTCGGATCAATCGTCTCGCGAATCACCTTCACCTGCTCCTCCGTCGGCTCTTCTGTCGTCTGGATCGTCTCGGGAATACGCGGACGGAAACCCATATTATCCAGAACTTCCTCCAACGTGACGCCAGGATGCAGGGATTCCAGCTGCATTTCCCGCTCTTCGTTGTCAAAATTGAGAATGCACTTGTCGGTAATCACCTTCCACGGACCGTATGGCTTGAGGCCTGCCTTTACACGGCTGTCCCCGCCTTCCAGGTAGCCCACGCTGGTGATGAAATCCACTTTTTCCACAAAGGTACGTTTTTTCAGATCGGTCAGAATGATCGGCCGTTTCACAAATGCGAAATGATCGGGCTGCGCCAGACAGCCGACCAGACGAACCTTGGGCTTTTTGTAATCCTCGCCAATGGCTGTGATATTCATATTGCCAAAGCGGTCAATCTGCGGTGCGGAATCAAAGCTGACATCAAAACGCCCGCTTGCCAGCATCTCGTTTTTATCTTCGCAGGTGACCGGCTGAAAAGCGCACGGCCACTTGGTAAGGTAGTCCTGTGTCAGATACGGCGGGATCTCATCCAGTTTCGGACTGAGAAGATTATTCCAGAAAATCGAAAAATCCGGGGCATGTGACATTTGCGCCAAACGCGCCGCTACCATTGGAATACCAACCGCCAAGGTATAAGCGCGTCCATCCGTGCCCACACCAATAAAACCGAGTTCGCCATCTCTTAATTCTCTGGCTGTGGCCGCTGCCATCAATTCATTGCAGGTATAAAATGCCATGATTCTTTCCTCCTTACCGCACGATCAGCTTGGCCATATGGGATGACGTAATCGCCTTGTCCAGATACTCCCAATGATCCTTTACTCCGTAAATGTATTTTTTCGCATATTCCTCATACCAGGTGCCTTCCTTAGCCAGCTTCTGATAGAGCGCCATGTGCTCGTCATCTTCATCATAATATGCGTCGCACGGGGCCGGATGGGTTCCAAACGGCACTTCCACCACAGCCTCTACCCACGTGTGGGGAATAAAGGTGCGATTCGGCTGACAGGTAATCTGACCATGCGGCACAATTTTTTCAACTGTTACAATCAGTCGTTGGGACGCCTTTGCCATCAGCATATCCAAATCGTCTGCATCACGATGCTCCGGCCACTGGACATTGCCATATTCATCCGCAACATATTCATGCAAAACGATAAAGTCGGTTTTCGCAGCCTTCACCGCATGATACTTTTCTCCGGTAAACGGACTTACCATTTCCACAACATCTTCCGGATTATACTTGGCCATACCGGTGCCCAGCATATCCTTTGTGGGAATGAAATCAATATTCATCGCCGCAGCCTGATACCGCGCTGCTTGCGCAACCTCAGGATAATCTCTCACATCAATTTCCCCATTTTCTACTGCACGGCGGAAATTATATGACATGCCGAACTGAAACAGGCCTGTATAAACCGCCTCAACACGCTTAACAGCGCCAACGCCGGCCAGCATATCGGTTGCCAGACCGCAAGGGTAACCATAGACCGCCAAATCCTTCTTTCCCTGACGGATCAGTTCACGCACGAACGCCATTGGCTGACGGCGTAAAATACTGCCGCCAAACGCAATCGAACTGCCGGAAGGCACCAATCGGGCCGCTTCTTCCAATGTGATCAATTTGCTCTTCATTTCTACGACCTCCATATGCAATCTGTATCAAATCACCGCATTTTCATGCAGTTTTGCAATTTCCGCCTCACTAAGCCCAATTTCCGAGAACACTTCATGGTTATGCTCTCCCAGTTTCGGGGGCGCATTTTTGCTGTCGAATTTCGTCTCGGAAAAGTGGATAACCGAACCGGCCAAAACAACTTCCTCGCCGTCTGCACGGCGATATTTCTCTATCATATTGCGATGATGCAGTTGTGGATCCTGCATCGCTTCGCCAATCGTATTCACCTTTGCACAAGGAATGCCCAGCGGCGCAATTGCACTGATAACCTCATCCGCCTCATGCTGCTTTGTCCAATTGGAAATTAACGCGTCATTAAACGCCTTGCCCGCATCGGAAGACCGCGCCGCTCTTGTCGCACCATGCTCCGGATCATCCAGCGCTTCCGGATGCCCGATATACTGCATCAAGGTTTTATAGCAATGCTCCATTCCGGCGTGGATATATACCCAACGATTGCCTTTGGCCGGATAGATGTTTGCCGGCCACATATATCTGTCATTGTTTCCGTTTCGCTTCATTTCCTGTGCCAGCATAAAGTAGTCAGGCACAGCCGTATGCAGCATAGAAAACGCCGCATCCAGAAGCGCTACGTCTACAACCTGCCCTTTTCCCGTTTGCTCCGCACTGCGCAATGCAGCCAACGTTCCAATCGCGGCATAAAGCGCGCTTGTGTAGTCCACAATATAGGTTCCCGTCATATAGGGCGCGCCGCCCGGATCTCCAGTAATGTCAACCATGCCGCTCATCGCCTGTGCCGCGCCGTCAAAGCAGGTTCTGTCGGCATACGGCCCATCCTGTCCAAAACCCGAAATCCGCGTCAAGATGATTTTGGGATTGGCCGCACGAAGCACTTCATAGCCCAGTCCCATCGCTTCCATTGTGCCGGCGCGGAAATTTTCAATTATGACATCCGATTTTTCGACGAGCTTTAGGAAAATCTGTTTTGCCTCCGGCTTGCGGAAATTGAGTGTAATACTTTTCTTATTGCGGTTATGCGCCATGAAATAGGTGCTTTCCCCATGAAATTTAGGAAGATTGCTCCGTGTCATATCTCCCTCACCAGGCTTTTCTACCTTAATAACCTCTGCGCCCATATCTCCCAGCAACATGGCACAATGCGGTCCTGATAACACACGCGCCAAATCAAGCACACGGATGCCTTTCAACGGTTTATCCATATTTCATCCTCTTTTCCGCGTTACATCATGCTCCGAATGGCCTCTTCCAGCTTTTTCGTATCCGGATAGAATGCATCCTCCAGATTCGGTGCGAAAGGAATAATAGAATCCGGCGCAGCCAAGCGCTTAACCGGCTTTTTCAGGCTGTCAAACGCCTTTTCGGTTACAATAGCACATACCTCAGCGCCGAATCCGCCAGTCAGGCAGGCTTCATGCACCGTCAGCAATCGACCTGTTTTGCGCACGGATTGCAGAATCAGTTCTTCATCCAGCGGCTTGAGCGTGCGAGGATCCAGAACCTCTACCTCAATTCCGTCCTTCTGCAGATTTTCCGCTGCCTCCAGCGCCTTATGTACCATCCAGCCGGTTGCCACAACGGTTATATCTTTTCCCTCGCGCTTGATGTCACCCTTGCCAATCGGCACCTCATATTCTTCCTCCGGCACCGCACCTTCCAGTGTTTTATATAGATGTTTCTGCTCAAAGAACAGTACCGGATTGTTGGAGCGAATCGCGGAGACCATCATTCCCTTGGCATCCGCAGGGGTCGAAGGCATCATAATTGTCAAGCCGGGCGCATTCAAGAACCACGCCTCCGGGCTTTGCGAGTGATTAAACGAATATCGTCCACCGCCGCCGTATGCTGTACGGATAACCAGCGGCACTTCCACATCCTTACCCAGAATATATCGCATTTTGCAGGCCTGATTGACAATTTGGTCTGCGCATACCGGCAGAAAGTCCGCATACATAATTTCTACTACCGGACGCTTCCCCTGCATGGCAGCGCCTACCGCCGCTCCTGTGATGGCCAACTCGGAAATCGGCGTATCCATGACTCTGTCGGCTCCAAATTTTTCAACCAGGCCGGACGTTACGCCGTAACAACCGCCATACTTTCCGATATCCTCGCCCATGAGAAATACATTTTCATCCTTAGTAAGCTCTTCCTCCATAGCGGAACGCAACGCTTCCAGATATGTCATTGTCTTCATGTTACTTTCCTCCGTCCTATGCTCATTCGTTCGCCAGCATAACATCATCACAGAAAAATTCGCTCGGATCGGGATATGGCGCGTTACGACTATATTCGATTGCATCCATCACTTCTTTTTCCACGGACTCACGAATTGCAGCCAGTTCCTCTTCGGTACTATTGCCGGTAGCAACCAGATATCCTGCGAATTTTGCAATCGGGCAATTCTGCTTCCACCGGATGATTTCCTCCTGCGTGCGGTACACATTTTTGTCGTTTCCCGAATGGCCCGACCAGCGATACGTACGGCACTCAACCAGAACCGGTCCCTTTCCGCTTCTGACATGGGTGATCGCCTCATCCATAACATTCAGAACATCCAGCACATCATATCCGTCTGCAATCAGGCCTAACATACCATAACCCACCGCACGCTCCAGGAACGAATGAATTTTGAAGTTTTCCTTAAACGGAGTCGACCATGCGTAAGAATTATTTTCAATAGCAAAAATGATAGGCAGCCCTTTTACTGCTGCAAAATTCATTGCTTCATGCACCGCGCCTTCATTGCTTGCGCCATCACCCATAATATTCAGCACAATTCGATCGCTGCCATTCATCTTAAATGCCAAAGCCGCTCCATTGGCAATGACTGAGGAGGCACCCAGAATGGGATTGGGTGGATAAATACCCTTACTCAGGTCGCCAACATGCAGCACGCGAGTACGTCCCTTTGTTTTTCCGCACTCTTTCGCAAACAGCATGCCTACCAAATCCAATGTAGTTAAACCTTTCGTAAACAAAGCACCCGGATCACGATAGGAAGGCGAAAGCACGTCATCCTCACGCAGCAGCGCTGCCAGGCCAACCGATGTGGCCTCCTCTCCCATGCTGCCGTGAATGCTGCCCAAAATGGATTTGTTCTTATTCAAAATCTCGCATTCCCGCTCAAAGATGCGGGTTTGATACATATGCCGATAAATGTCCAGCATTTTTTCCTTTGACAACTTCATTTGTGATTTCCTCCTCAGTTGACTGCCCTTACAAAGTAGTTCTCTATGACTATGTTCTCCTCATCATTTCCTCTACATCAGTGCATTTGGAATAAAGGTAATGATCGGCGGACATAGTGCGCACACAACAACCAACAGCAGCATGACCACCACAAACGGCCATATGCCGCGTATCATATCATCCATGGATATTTTTGCAATTTTCGCGTTGACGAACAGCAGCACACCAACCGGAGGCGTGATACCGCCAATCAGGATGGACACGGTTACAATAACGCCGAAGAAAATCGGGTCATAATTCATCGCCAGCGCAATCTCCTCCAGCACAGGCACGAACATAATCATGATTGCGGTTCCGTCAATGAAGAAGCCGAGGATAAACAGGAAGCCGATTACAATAAACAGCATAATGGTGGGGTTGGTAGTTAAGCTCTGCAAAAACTCTACGCACATCGCCGGGAAGTGCAGCAGAGTCAGAACATTACCAAAAACAGCTGCTGTCGACATCAGGAACAGTACGATGCCGGTGCTCTTCGCCGCATCCAGCAAAATCGCAGGCATCTGCTTCCATGTAATGGTCTTGTATAAAAACAGGCTGATGATAATCGAATACGCGGATGCCAGAACGCCGGCTTCCGTTGCCGTACATACACCGCCCACGATGCTGGCCACAATAATCAGCGGGATAACCAGCACCGGGAAGGAAAACAGAAAACTGCTCCACACATTTTTCAAGCTGAATTTCTTTTGGACTTCCGTCGCAGGATGATAGACCTTTGGCAGTACGATCATCGTCCAGATCATTTGAAATACGCCCAAAAGGATACCGGGGCCTACACCGCCCAAGAACAACGAGCCGACCGAAACACCCGTCAGCGATCCATAAAGAACCATCATAATGCTCGGTGGAATAATTGGGCCGATGGAGGAAGAAGCGGCTGTGATCGCAGCGGAAAACTTAATATCGTATCCTTCCTTTTCCATCGCCGGAACCAGCATCGATCCAATGGAGGCCGAGTCAGCCGTTGAACTGCCGGAGATGCCGGCAAAAAACATACTTGCCAACACGTTTACATGCGCCAGACCACCGCGCACGTGACCAACCAAACTGTCTGCAAATTTTACGAGTTTTGCAGTCAGCTCACCGCTGTTCATCACCGATCCGACCAATATGTAAAAGGGAATTGCCAGCACCGTAAAGGAATCCACGCCGCCGAACATTTTCGTAATCAGCTGCGTCATGGGGATGCCCTCGATCGCCAATGCCGTCATCGCAGAAATGCCGACCGAAAACGCGACCGGAACGCCAATAAAAATCATTACCAACATCATGCCAAACAGCAGGATAATCAAAGCCGTACCGCTCATAATTGCTCGATCGCCTCCTCATCTGCATTCTTGATCGGCTTTTTAGACCGAAAATCCTGTACCAAAACAATGATTTTTTCCAGCAGCATGCAAAATGCGCCGAGAGGCATACAAATGTAGATAATCTGCATTGTGACCCCGAGAGACGCTGTCATTTGGCCTGCATTTGCCATACACACCTTGAACCCATAGACCAGCATGACTGTCAAGAAACCGATGACCAAAACATCACTAACCAAAGCCATGATTCTGCGAACCGAATCCGGCACACGGGTAATCAGCACCTCAATGACAATTTCGTCCCTTTGTTGGATATTCACTGCGTTTATCAGCATTACCATCCACACCATTGCGAAACGGCTCAGCTCCATACTCCAGGACACTGCCGGCATGCCCGGTATGACACGCACCACAATACCAATCAGCGTTGCCACCACCAATGCTGTATAGCAGATATACATGATCACCCGTTCTGCCCGCCGCAAAGCGTTTAAAAAGATCACGAAATACCACACCTCCTTATTTCATTGTCGGAATCCATTCTGATGCGCGAACCGCATGGCGGAGGATGTGATTTTCCTCCCGATATCCCCCGCCATATGCGTAATCACACCTAAGTTTTTTATTCTATCGTGAGCATCTTTTCATAAATCGCGCCTACGTCGTCTCCCAGCGACTTGGCGTAATCACTTGCGTAATCCTTTACTGCTGCTCGGAACTCTTCCATTGCTTCCTCTGTCGGATAGATGACATTAACGCCTTCATCAATCAGTTCCTGCAGCGTCTCTTCTTCGTCCTTGCCAATCTCTTCATTTCCTCGGATAACCATATCCTTGCCGACATCCAGCATCAGGGTCTGCAGATCCTCCGGAAGCGAATTGAACTTTTCCAGATTCATGACCGGGATACCCTGAACACAGATGATATTGTACATCGTAAGGTTTTTGGCTACTTCGTACCAGCCCTTCGTTTTGATCATATCCAGATCGCCGCCGCCCGCTTGTACAACACCGGTTTGCAGCGCCGTATACAGCTCACTCACATCCAGCGGAGTCGGATCCGCGCCCAGGGTTTCAAACAAACCGAGGAAATAATCGGTATTCAGTGTTCTTTTCTTCAATCCTGCCATATCGCTAAGCTGATAAACCGGCTTAACGGAAATCAGCTGTCGTGTTCCTTGATAAGAATGGTACAGCGGCTTAAATCCGGTCTCTTCAATCATTGCGCTGGCCTCATCCCAAACCGCGTCCAGAACACGCGCTGCATGCTCCTCATCCTTATACAGGAAAGGCGGATTGGTCAGAATCTCTGCAACCGGTGCATATACCGTCAGATCGCCCGAACCACCCCAAAACATATCCAACGTTCCTGCATAGCAGCTTTCTGCAATCTCACGAGCAGAGCCCATGCTGCTATCCCAAAAACACTCAAAAGTCAAACGTCCGCCGGACTCTTCCTCCAGACGGTCAAAATACTCTTGTACCAATTTCTCAATACCATGATCAGAGGATCGAACGGTTGCATATTTGATGAGATAAGTCTCGCCGTCACCGCTCTGGCCTTCACTTTGCGTGCCGGCCGAATTATTATTACCGCAACCGGTCAACACCGCAGCTGCCGTAGCACATGCCAATAACATTGCCAAAAATCTTTTCTTCATATCAAATCCTCCTCCACGTAACACCATTCTTTTCATCACCTATACACCATACAGGAACTGCATATGCTTTTTATCCCCTCCTATCGTGCCACTCACCAAAAGGTACTTTATCGAACCTTATTTCTGGCATGACACCTGTATTGCATGCGCATTGAAGTTTGTTTTTTTCTCTTATTGTTCTTTTATTTCCTTAACAGAACATTATCATACCTACAGCATAAAATCAAGAGTTTTTTAACAATTATTGCATTAATTTTTCTATATATGTAACTAATTTTAATCCTCTATTTTCTATTTCTTATATCATAATACATAATTTTACTTTTATTTTTCTCTTTAGGTTCGTTTTTGTTCGTTTTCTTCGAGATAGCTATTGCTATTTTAGAATTCGGATGATATAATATGAAATGTTTACCGGGTACTATAATTTAAAGAGGTGAATGTTATGCGTACAAAACGGCTTGAAACCATTACAAGCGTGCTGGAATCACAAGGAAACGTCGAAGTTTCCGAACTAAGCGCGCTTTTGAAGGTCACCGAAAAAACCATACGTCAAGACCTTACCACTCTCGAAAAAATGGGGCTTGCCGTTCGTGTACATGGCGGCGCCACCCTGCCGAGCGGTATTAGCGAAATCTACCCCATCCCATCGCGCAAGCAAAAGCATTTGGACGAAAAAAAAGAGATTGCAAGCAAGGCAATCTCTCTTATCGACGACGGCGATATTATCATTTTGGATTCAGGCTCCACTACGCTTGAGTTGGCAAAACTTCTGGATAAGCAGGTTATTGTCATCACCAACGACCCGATTATCGCCCACACTTTGCTCTATAACGAGAAAATCACACTTTTTTCTACCGGCGGGAAGTTACGAAGAGAATTTGGCTTTACCTACGCTGGTCGGGATGCAATTCGGATGCTTAATAATTATCACGCCAATAAATGTTTTATCGGCACCAGCGCCTTTGACACCGAGCAGGGATTGATGGTCTTTTCATCCGAAGAGGGGGAAGTGAAACGTGCGATTATGCGCGCTTCTGCACAAACCATTTGCCTGGCAGATTACAGCAAATTCAATAAGACCGCATTCTTCACTTTTGCCGCTCCCTCTGAAATTGACACAATCGTTACAGATAACCGAATCACCGAACAAGATCTGCATGTTTTACAATCGCTTGGCATCCGTATCATCACACCAAATTCGGACAGATAACAAGATAACCTGCCGACAGACGCCTATTGTCTTCCTGCCCCGCATCGATGCTGTCCTGTTGGAAACAATCCAGTTCCGATTGACGCCTACGCATCTCCTGCTTTAAATCCATCCAGTCAAAAACCCCAAAAGTCAAAGACTTTCGGGGTTTTTGAATTTTTTAATAAAGTTTATTGCTTGTTGGGGAAAAGAATGGAATAGAAAGCATTGGCCGGGAGCGGCTTGCTGTAATAATATCCTTGCCCGTAGTCACATCCCATGGAACGGATTAACGCCTCATCCTCCTTTGTTTCAACGCCCTCTGCGACTGTCTCAATTCCCAGTTTTTTTGCCATTGCAAAGATGGAAAGCAGCACTTCATATTGGGAAGTTCTTTGTTCCTGTCTTAAATCCATCAAGAACATCCGATCCAATTTTATCTGATCAATATGCAGTTTTCCTAATGTATTCAAGGATGAATAACCAGAGCCAAAATCATCCATAGACACGCGGAATCCGACCTCATTAAGATGCGCAATGGTATCATTCAACTCCGTGCTATTTTCAAAGGCCAGACCTTCCAAAATTTCCAGCACAATGTACTGCGGCGATACCTGATAGCGGGATGTAATTTCCAGCAAATCTTCCACATAATTATCACTGACAAAAAGTGATTTTGTCTGATTAATCGAGATAGTTATAGGAGAAATCCCGGCATCCATCCAGCTGCGCAGCAGTTGGCAGGCTTTTTCCAGCATGTAAAGGTCTAGTTGCTTGCAAAATCCGTTCTGCTCAAACAGAGGGACAAATTGATTGGGAAAAAGAAGCCCACGTTCTTTTGTTTGCCAACGCACTAACGCTTCCGCGCTATCTATTTGACCAGTGTGCAGATTCATCTTCGGCTGAAGATAGATTTGGTATTCATTCTCTGCAAGCGCTCGATGCATATTTGCTTCAATGTATTGTCGCAGCTGCTCCTCCCTGTGCATGGATTCATTGTACATGCATACGATAGATCCAGTTTCTCGCTTTGCATGTGCCAATGCCACAATCAGGCAATTTAAATTTGTATGGGTGTTGGATAGATCCGGGGAGGTAATGGAAGAAACCGCACCGCAGTACATAGAAATCTGGTAACCATCTAACAAATCCTCTGCCATTGCTTTTATCTGCGATTGGATTTTTTCCACCCGGCGATTGATATCCTCCAGCAGATAGTCCGAAACCGTAAGATAGAAGCAATCGCCGGAGGGCCGGCAGAGTAACTCATCCTCCCTCAGATTGGCGGCTAAGATATCTTTTATCTTACAGAGAAGCTGATCTGCCCTGTGTGTTCCATAGGTATCATTGATATACTTGAAATTATGAATATTTAAAGCAATCAGCGCCCCAGGCTCACCGCGTGCAATCTTCTGCTCCATAAGCTTACAAAAATATGTGCGATTATATGCGCCTGTTAATTCATCATAAATGGAAAGATGCAGCACTTTGTTCTCACTAACCAGTGTTTTATATGCCATTTTTTTGTGGTAAATATAGAAGACAAACACACCTATAACCAAAATGACACTGATAGAGATAACCACAATAGCCGCTCTGTTTGCCAAGAGCCACTCTTTTGGAGTGTACTCCATTTCATCCAAAAGGTAAGTCGACAGACGCTCTTGTGTTTCCTGATCGCTTATAGAACTGGCGAACTGATTTAGCAGAGAAACCATTTTACCGGCTTCGGGAAGAGTATTTATCACTGCAGCTGCATAACAAAATTCCTTTGCATCAGCCCAGTCAGTCACAATGTCATCATAAACAACTGCTTTGCGAAGGTAATAATTTAAGGAATAACCATCAATCCACGTATAACAATTATTATCGGACAACACATTTTCCAAGGCTTCCTCTGTGTTCATATTAAATCCCAGTATGTGTTTCTCTGCATCATCAATGTGTTGCGCAGAACAAGTCCGAATGGCATAACTGCGATAATAAGGGAGCGACAGGCAGATCCCATTTTCATAGGAAAGTGCAGAATCCGTTGCGATACAAGCAATCAAATCCACTTGTCCGGTATTCACCAGTTCAGTTGCCGCACTCAAATCATCTTCTATCACTGCCTCATATTGCAGTCCAACGCTCTTGGCAAAGTCATCGAAGTACTCTACGGCAAATCCTTTCAGCTGACCATCCTGAATATATTGAAATGGTGCATTCCCCGTGAAAAACAACACGTGAAGGGTTCCCAACGACTGAACATATTCCAGTTCTTCCCCTGATGCACGGAAATGATCGGAAGAATCAAGGAAATAGCGCTCATACAGTTCTTTCTGCAGATTTTCATAGGAAACAGACACAATCTCCAAGGCAGAATTGAGCTGCGGAAGCAAATCCTCTCGTTCGGGGGATAATGCAAAATAATAAGGAGAAGGAGAAAATCGCCCAATACTCATCAAACCATCCAGCATAGAAATGTCCACCTGAAGCACTGCATCTGCTTCACCATTAAAGACCGCATTTATCATTTCTTCGTTGGTCTCATACTCGATCACTTCATAAGTGAAACCGTTGACCTTTGCATATTGATCAAAAAGCTCCATTCTCGCTGCCATTCCAGGATAGGACGCAATGACAATTCCATCCCAATCAGAAAAATCTTCCACAATATAATCGGAATCATCCCGGACTGTCAGAACGGTATAGGTATATCCATAGCTGTAGTCAGGGTAGAGAAACATCTCATCCAAGACTGCATTACGGTTCATGGTGCCCATCATATCAATTTCACCATTTTCCAGCTGATCCAACAGCGTAGATAACTGGGTATCCAAATCTCCCTCTGCTTGGACATACTCAATCTGCCAATTCGTAAATAGCTCAAGCTGGTCCAAATAATCTACCAGATATCCGGCGTAATTTCCATCTTCATCAATATAGGATATCCCCGCTTGAATAGGAAAGCCCACGCGCACAACGGTTTCAGATGGAGTCTGTGCAAAAGCGGCAGCACAATGACAGAGCAACGTTATACTGACAACCAGAAACGCCACCATATTTTGTAAATATTTCATATCGGCCACATCTCTCTGTCAATAATTTTCGCGTTATTTTTCTTTATTCTACTCCGGTTAGACACATAAGTCAATTATTGTCACTTTTCGACAAATTTAAGAAGAAATAGCAAAAATTCTGATAGAGCAATCTGATAAAACAGAAAACAGCCTTATGATAACAATGAAAGCAAACCATCTTCGCTTTCAAATAAAGACCCACCAGTCATTTTACGAGCAAACTGCACCCAATTTGTTTGATAACACGTTCTACTGGATAGTACGGGGGCGGATTCATACCATGGAGCAAAGTTAAAACTGTTTTCATTGCAGAAGAAATGCACCTAGTCCGATATGGTTTCCTGCGTGTTTTGCGGCGTCCTGGCTCTCCTGCTCGGAGCGTAAGGGCGGGCAGCCGATGATGAAAGACGGGAAACTTTTCCTCAAAAGCAGGATGGTCTTATTCTTTCTTCCGTGTAAAGAAAATTCCAGCGATTGCACCAAGAAAGATAATCGGCGCTACTCTGACAAACAGCCATTCCAATGAATGAAATGCCACTCCGAGAACGGCGGTTTCAGGGTCACTATAATCCCACCCCAAGTAAGGACTTTTTAACAGAAATAGGATTACAGAAATTGCTGCTATGGCTATACATAATGAGATAAAAAACCAATGCAGAATCCTTTGCCTTGTCGTTTTTCTCTGCGCAAGTTGCAAGTTAATCACCTCCAGCTTTTCGGAAATCGCCTTTAAGCCATCAACCTCCGACTCAATGACGGTTTCTCCAAGCAATGTGCTCACAGGTGTTTCAAGCACTTCCGATATGGAGATTAACATATCAGAATCGGGAACTGACAATCCCGTTTCCCTTAATTAAAGATATTGTTGGGTAAAAAAGAAAGGTCAGTCGATTTTGCCGATGAAGCGGTAGTAGATTTCTACTTCCTGCTCACGGCTTCCGTCCTCGCCCTTGACAGCTTCGTGGACGGTTATTTTTTCAATTAGAGTGGTCAGAAGTTCGGCGGTCAGCTCCACAGGGTTGACATACTGTTTCATTAGGGCAATCCACTTTTCAGCATCCGCTGCGGTCTGTACGGCGGCTTCCATCATTTCGTGAAGCTGTCTTATTTTTGTTTCAAGCTCCTTTTGCTCGTTCTGGTACTTCTCGGACAGCATATTGAAATTATACTCGGTTATGCGTCCGGCAGACCAGTCCTCATACATTTTAGCAAACAGCCCGTCAACCTCGGCTTTACGCTTTTCCGCCTTTTTCAGCTCCGCAGCCTGCTTTTTCTTCGCAGAGTTTCTTTCTCTGTCGCTGGCATTGAGCAGCCGTTTCAGCAGCTTGTCCTCGTCTTTCTGTGCCAGCATAGACCAGTATTGCAGTCTTGCAAGCACATAGGCATACAGTACATCATAACGGATATAGTGCATGGAACACTGGCGTAATCCCTGTCCGTTCTTGCTGCAATGGTAGTACCCGTATGGGTTCTTATTCTGCTTGTTTTCCCCATAGGCTAAAGACCATCCGCAGTCTGCACATTTTATCAATCCTGCGAAAATCTGTGTCGTACCGTTTCTGCGTTTCCTGCGTCTGCTTGCAATCAGCTCTTGAACTTTTTGGAACACTTCTTCGGAAATGATGGCTTCGTGGGTATTTTCCACACGATACCATTCTTCCTGCGGCTTCCGCACCTTTTTCTTGTTCTTGAATGAAATGTTGCTCTGCTTGTTGTGAACACTGTGACCGATGTAGGTTTCCTCTTTCAAAATGCTCTTGACCTGTGCTATCGTCCACGCATAGGCTTTTTCTGCGGGCGCACCGGCGTAGATATTGGCGAAAGTCCCATATCTTTCATAGTTCAGCCAGCCGGGGGTAGGTACTTTTTCTTCCACCAGAATCCGTGTAACGCTGCATTTTCCGTTTTTCCCGTTCCAGCAGGACAGTGGTTTTTTCATATTCCTGCTTTAACTGTTCCAAAGATTTTTCCATGTTCTCACATCCTTTGCTGATAAGATAAAGAAAGACCATCCGCAGACAGTCTGTGTGTCAGTGCTTCTATAAAACCCGATGAAAAGGGAAAACCGCAGAGCGGATTTCTCTTTTCGGCGGGTACACAGGGGATAGCTGCTTTAGCGGCGCAAGGGGGTGTAGCCACCTTGTCGGAGCGAAGCGAACGCAGACCTCGGATTGCTGATTTTATCAGCGGCAGAGGTAAGCTCCGCAGGACGCACGATACATGGTCTTTAGACTATGTATAGAAGTGCGCCTTTAGTTCCTAAGGGATTTTGCCGTTTCCGGCAGTCTTGCCCTTTTTCTTGGAACGCTTGGAAAGATACTTCGGGCAGTCAACCACAACCGCCCGGAAGCTCTGTTTACATTCGTGCTGGCATTTCCGGCACAGTTCGTTGTAAGTGATACGGCTGCGGTCATTTAAGAAGAAAGACCATTCCAGCCGTCGCTTGTTGCTCATTCTTGCCATAACCGGCTCCTTTCTCCGTTTCTATCTGATGTACGCAGATAGGCTGTTTTGGTGTAGCGTTTCGGTATCATTTTTAAGTTTTTTTCCCTCTGTATGCCCCTTTGGAAAGTGCGGCAGTATTGCAGTCAGGGGATAATACCTCACGCTTTTTTGTCACTTCTCGGTACGGTTTCGGAGCCTTTTGCCATCCATTCAAAGAAAGCAATTTTGCTGACCTTGATAAGCCTGCCCCTGCGGAACGCCGGAAAGCCGGGTGTGTGTACCAGCTCATAGGCGCTCGCTCTTGAAATTCCCATAATCCGCTGAATGTCCGCCACATCCAGAACCAGCGGTAAATCCTCGTAGCTGTTCAATCTCTTTTTATCGTTCATTCTGTTCCTCCCATAAATCAAATAGATTAAAATGCTTCCTGTTGCCGTTCTCCCCAAAAGCCGTTTTCCTGCCCCATTCCTGCGGTGTTTCCCTGCATTGGTGCGCCGGATGCGTCACTTCTCCTGCCGGTCATATCCCTTTTGGACGGTCATTCACTTGTCAATGTACTGTTTGGTACAAAATTACCAACTGCAATCATCATAGCGCACTATCCTTGACAAAACAATGCTTCTGCGATACCATGAGTGTAACGGATATAACTGAATTATATAATTACCATAATCAAAGGCAGGAGATAGGGATGGAGAATCAGTTTATACGGCATGAGCCATGTTTTGAGAGGATTTTGTTTGTCCTGACGCTGGACAGGAAGAAAATGAAAGAGCGGATTTTGATTGGGGAAGAACAGCAGATCCGCTTCCAGCTGAACGGGAGCCAAAACGCAGAGGTGCTTTGTGATATGACACGCCCGCTGGGAACTTTTTTGATAAACTTTGAGCGTGACACGGACAGAGACTGGAACTTATACGGGCTTTCTCCGCTGCGGCAAGCCCTCCACTCCAACCGATGGAAACAGCCGGAGCTGGAACAGGCGGCAAGCGAATTTCTCTGGGGAAAATATCTTAGCAACGATCCTCTGAAAATGTATGTGGCGTTCCGTATCTGGAACAGCTATCTGCTTGCCAGAGAACCCCGTGACCGTAACGCTGCCTGTGACCGCTTCATGGATAAAATGAGCAGCCTGACCGGGGTATTCCATAACGAAGCCATGAGCTTTGACAGGGAGACAGGAAAACCGAAACATTTTCAAGCTGGCAGCCTTTATTTCAAAGGCGCACCGTCAGAAGATACCCGGCTTGACCTCTGGTTCCCGGACAACCGGCGCACAGAAGAATGTGTGTCTGCCTATGCGTCCCTCTACCCGTTGATTACCTATTATCTGAACAGGCTGAATGACTGGGGGCTTTGCTTCCGGCGGTGCAAGGTCTGTGGAAAATATTTTCTGGCAAAGAGCCAGCGGTATGAGCTGTGCAGCGACAAGTGCCGAAAAGCACAGGTGCTTCAAAACAAGCGGGAATTTGACGAGAGGGCAAGAGAAAATAACTATGACCTGCTTTATAAAAATGAATGCCAGAACTGGCGCAATAAGATCAACAAAGCGAAGAGGACAGCGGGATTCCCGGCTGACCAGCTGGAAGAAATGCTGACTGCTTTTGAAGCGTTCAAGAAAGAAGCATTGAAGAGAAAAAAGGCTGTAAAAGAAAAGACAGCCAGCCCGAAAGAATTTACGGACTGGCTGTATCAGCAGAGTAATATTATAATAAATTTATCAGTCTATTGATTTTATACTTTCCTGACGGCAAAAGTTTGAGCGTTTTTTGAGATTTGGCTGTTACGATAAATATTATGAATTGCAAATGGAGATGATAGCATGAAACAAAGGCTTCTTATTGTTGATGATGAACCGGGAATTGTAGATATGATGGCGAGTTATTTTTCTTCTCAATATGAGGTGTTGACCGCTTATTGCGGAAATGAAGTACTTCAAAAATTAGCAAGACAGCCCGATTTAATCCTGCTCGACATCAATATGCCGGACATAGACGGATTGACCCTTTGTCAGAAAATTCGGGAGCTTATTACTTGCCCCAT
>NZ_JBQKJR010000011.1:0-73250 GCF_052117165.1 Agathobaculum sp. LCP25S3_E8 | reverse complement strand
TTCTTCTGACAGCCGCTTGTTTTCCTGTTGCAGCTCCGACTGTTCCTGCTTCTTTTGTCGTTTTTCGCTACCTTTTGTCGCCTGCTTTTTCATAAGTCCCCGTGCACCTTCTTTTTGGAATTTCTTCTCCCACCGGCACACTGTTACAACATCAAGGCAAAAGTGCATAGCTGTCTGTGTACAGGATAAGTGATGTTCCTGCTTGTATTGTAACACTTTTAGGCGAAACTCGCCATCAAAGCCTTTTTGTCGGCCAACCAGATTTCTGCTTAGAAGTCCTTTTGCACCATGCAGCTTATACAAGTTTACCCATTTTTCAATCGGCGTACAGGATACGCAAAATTTCTCGGATGCCTCTTTGCGTGTATGCCCTTCCAGTACATACTGAACAACTGCTAATTTTAATTCCTCACTGAACAATTCTTTTCCCATAGATTTCTGCACCCCTTTCGTTGACTTTCTTGTCCAACTTTTGGGGTGCAGTTCAGCTAACGCCTCCGCCCTTGACATCCCCTCGAAGCGCTGTTATTTTTGTAGAAAAGGCGGCAGCAGCTTGCGCCGCTCCCGCCTTAAAATATTTTTGCTCTATTTTGCACCACAATTTAGCGTTTACACAAAATTTGGGATTGACCCGGTTGCGACTGTGTTTAATATAATTATTGTTTCTAAAGTGAAACTTTGAACTTAACTTTCCCCCTTGATTGTTTGTTGTTTGTATGGCCTTCATTTTTACCTCTGCTTGTTACCTCTCTTGTTATTAAGCCCGCGAGGCGCCACCATCTATAACAAAAAATGGCACCACGAGGGTGCAGTAACTAAATAACTTTGCTGAATCTCGACAGAGCTTTTAATTGCCTCATGGCGCCATTTAATCGCTCTATCTAAATTTCAACAGATAATATTACAAAATTATCTAGTTACTGCACTTTAATTATACCACACAAAAGCATTTTGCAAGGATTTTTGCGGGCTTTTTGCTCATTTTTGCGCCGCCGTGTTATTATGAGTATGATGGGCATCGAAAAGCAAAACCGTAAAACTCCGCACAACCGCCGGTATGAACGCAGCGAATGTGCGATGCAAAGTGCAATTCTAAAGCTTCTGAAGCGGCATCGTGGGAGGATTACGGCGCGGCAGGTAGCAAAGGCGGCGGGGCTGTCCCGGCAGACGATCTATAACCACCATCCCAATATCAACCAGGCGATTATCAACAATGAGGAGGTACTGGTAGAGGAGTTTTCTTCCGGGCTGGACGACCAGCTCAAGCTCCTCTCCAGAACCACGGCCAATCCCAATGGCCGTATTTTTTATGCGATCCTCATTTTTATGACCCGGCACAAGGAAATCTTCTGCCAGATCTGCGCAGACCGTAATAATCAAGGGCTGCTCTACAAAATTGTGGAGGCGGCGTACCCAAGGTTGGAGATTACATGGCTGCCGATGGGGATGCCAGCACCGGAGGCGAACAGCGAGCGGGTCGAGGCATATATTCATAAAAGCGTCGGGATCATCCGCAGATGGGGCGAAGATACGCACTGCGATGTCCGGCGGGGAGACCGATGCGTGAACAGCCTGCTCCAAGCGACAGCAGAGGCCGCGAGGAGCAGGCTGCAGTAAATTAAATGTTCTCGTTTTGTGAAGGCAAAGCGATGATCCACCAGTCAGTATCTTCGTCAGTAATTAGTTCTTGTAATTTTCGCCATCGTTCATTGTCGTCGTCAATATCAGTCAGCCAAATATCAATCGCCGCACGCGCAGCTTCACATAGTGTTTCTTCTACCGGTTCTTCCATCACGCCGGTACATTCACTGCGATGAATGTGTCCAACAAAATATTTTTTATCCCCCTTAGTGTATTGTTTCGGCGCTTGACAAGCCCGATATACGATATCGCAGTTAAGCATCACGGCCAGTTGTTCGCACACGATATCACGAGAACTGTAGCCTGAAAACCTAGAAATATACCCTTGTTTTTCTAACTCGTGGCGAAGTTTGAAGAACTTTCTCGTGAAATCCTCATCGTTTAGCGACAGAACATCAATCAAAAGTGAGTCCATTTCCGGTCCAAACTTAAAATGGCATTCTACCCGTTCAAAATAATCATCACCTACGCATATCAGGGATTCAGATTTTTTGTTGCTATCGACTTTTTTCAATCCCAGTTTAATGCAGATTGAGCGAAACAGTAACTCTCTGGCTGCCTCTTTGTTGTCAGCTTTACGATGCGCCGACGTTAATAATAATGGCGTAAAAAACTCACTATACCACTTGGACTTTTCCTGAACGGTCATCTCGTCAAAGATAATTTCCCTTAAAAGCGGATGCGTATAAACATTCGTCTTATCCCACTCAATCAGGGAGCAAGATTTCAGTTTCTGAATGAGTTTGTTTCGGCTTATCGGGTCCCTTAAAGCGGGATGCAGATAATCAGCGTCAACAACTCTGGCATCAATCATCTCAGAATCCGGCTCCTGTGTGGGGGCGTCTTGAAGCTGTATATTTCTTAGTTTCACATATCCGTTTCCCAGCTTTTCTTCAATAAGGTATTCTCTGATTTTATGCTGTTCATCAAGCAACCTTACTATCTCGCAACCGTCAAATGGATCATGGTAAACGTGGTCGTAATATGTTGTTTCCGGCTGTTCTTCAACTGCTTCAAGATAATCTTTTAGGGGGAGTGCATTAACATTCAAACTGGCAAGGCGGTGTAGAAAATCTACCGCCACAATATCATCTTTCAACTTGTCCAAAGTGATATGGAATGCTTTACGGACAGTTTGTTCCGCAAGATCCCCGTCATCCTGATCGAACAGCAGCATACCTTTTTCTTCCCAAAGATCAAGATACTCCCGATAGGAACTACAATATTCCCGAATATAGGCCGCCGCATATTGTAATGCCAGCGGTAGATAACCAAGTTTCTCAGCCAGTTTATCTACATCACTATTCGCTTCAAAGCCCGAAACCTCCACAAGCAGCCGACCGGCCAGCTCGGGAGAAAATACGCCTACGGGTATCCGCGCAGCGCCCATGAAATCCTTGTTGCAGCGCGTGGTGATCAGGATATGGCCATTATTTTTTGGCAGATAACTTTCCAGCAGTTTTTTTGCTTTACCAGCCCCCTCATTGGCGCTGTCCAGATAGTCGGCATTGTCATAAATAAGGAGCCAGTCATTCCGCTGCTCGAAGCAGGAAAGAAATGCGATACGGATGTCACCTTCATAATGCCATCCTATCCTTTGCAAAATGTCTGCACAACTCTCTCTTATTGACTCCGCATCAGACGCTTCGATCCAAGCTGTAATACCATAAGCGAACTGATGAGTATAGGCGTACTGTTTCGCAATCTGCGTTTTCCCTACGCCAGCCATACCGTAAATAAGCTGCAGGTTCTTTTTCTTTTTGAAATTCTTCTCTATCTGTTTAAGGATGTCTTCTCGTCCTATAAATGTTGGATTTTTAAGGCCAAAATTGATGCCCCGCAGAGACTCGGTAATCAAATACGAGGGCTTCGGCAATTTCACCTGTAAACGATTTGAGCCAACTCGGGATTTCTCCAGATGTTCTCTTTTTGCATCCGCAAAATATTTCTCCGCCATCTCTCCTTTGGAGATATTCCCAAGAAAGAAAAGCTCCATTTCCCGATAATACTTATTTTCAAGCGGTGTTAAATCCCTATCGAGGTCATTCGGATCACGGGACGATGTCTCTTTCGCTTTTTTCTCGATGAAATTTGATTCCCGTATATATTTTAAACGCCGCTCGGTCAACTCCAACGCATCGTATCCTTCCAACAGCCCCAATGAACATAAAACGATGTCGGATTCCTCACCGATACCAAATCTGTCAAAAGTGAGTTTTATCAAAAGTGCTTTTGCAGCATCCGCAGTCATTGCTCTATAATTGACGTCTTTTTCGTCAAGAAGAATCTGCGCAGCCCCCAGCACATCCATTGTCTTTCGTGCATATTTAGCCAGAAACTCTTCAAACTCGCTACGCTCATCAGCCAATTCCACCGCCCCCTTTCACTCTATCATTATACTTGTTTTTGTAACCTTTTTCAACGAGGAGCAGGGGTGAGTATACGGTTCTTATGGTACTGAGTACATCAAGGTTTGGGAGGCCTAATTGGTAAGCAATAACCCCTAGCTCTCGTGCGTGAGCACGGGGGCTTTTCTTTTTTGGGGAGATTTTGACTTTTCACGACCTTTCCCGACTTTTTCGTTTTGGTGCATTCGGGTCTGATACACTGATCCCGACGTCAAAAAAACACAAGTCCTCGCGAGGCAGAAAGGATTTTAATCATGAGTACATATCAAATGCAGACCGTTCCGTATGGCACCACGTATGCCGCCCCGGTATATCAGGACGAGCAATTAAATCAGGGCATTTCCAAACTGGCGGAGACCAGCCTGGCCTTGGCGGAGCACACGGCCCTTCAAGGACAGTTGTATGCGGCCCTCACCAAGCAGGTGATGAGCAACACTGCCGCCCTTGCCATGAGCGAGGACTATTTTTGCCAGGTCGCTCCCCGAGGGAGTGAGGAGTATAGGCTTATTGTCGAAACCTATGCAAAATTGGCACTGAAATATGTTTGGACGGGAGGTGAGCGGTGATGTATAGCAGCGTGCCGTATGATAAAGAGCTTCTTCTCTTTCTCGCCATTGTGATTATCCCCTTTGTCATCGTGGCTGTTTACGCACACCGTCAGGAGAAGAAAAAGCTGCAAAGAAAAAAGGAACAGGCTGCCGCCATTCAGGTGGAGCCGCCTCAGAAGCCCGCCGAGATCGTGCCGCAGCCGGAAGATCCGAAGATCTCCGCCCTGCGTAGCGCCGCCTGGCAGAGCCTTCGGATCGATTTCATGGCGCTGGAGGCACAGCGGCAGATGGCCGAAATCGCCCGGCTCCACCGCACAGACGCCTCCACCCGGCGTAACCCGCAGAGCGATCCGTACTACCGGCGGGCGGAGTGGACGCAGGACGGTGAAGATTGGCGTCAGGACCGGTTTTGAACCGTTTCAGGCTGTTTCCGGTATTGA
Source organism: Agathobaculum sp. LCP25S3_E8 (assembly GCF_052117165.1). Classification (NCBI taxonomy): domain Bacteria; kingdom Bacillati; phylum Bacillota; class Clostridia; order Eubacteriales; family Butyricicoccaceae; genus Agathobaculum; species Agathobaculum sp. LCP25S3_E8. Next base: position 68,213 of record NZ_JBQKJR010000011.1, on the reverse strand, counting down.
ATCAAAAAAGAATTGGACACTTTGTCAAAATCTTTTTGATTCCATCGGCGCGGATTTTCGTGCCTCATGGTATAAACGGGAAAACGCCCAATTACAAAACATTTTAGACAGGAGTTCAAATATATGGAAAAACACAAGATTGAGAGAACGGCCCCGGCGATCTGCCGGGTGCCTGAGAACATTCCGGAGATCCCCAAATTCAAATGTATCGTTGCCGATCCGCCGTGGACGAAGAACCAGACGTCTGCGGGCGGCTACGGTGGTGCGCTCGGGCATTATGATTTGATGTCGCTGGAGCGCATCAAGAATATGCCTGTGGCAGACCTTGCGGACGAAAATGCCCACCTCTGGCTCTGGGTGACCAACTCCAATATCGATGAAGGATTGGAAGTCATCAAAGCGTGGGGCTTTAAACAAATTTCATGTTATACATGGGCCAAGTGCCGCATGGGAACCGGAAATTATTTGAGGAACGCAAGTGAAATGTGTCTCTTTGCTGTACGCGGAAAACTTCCCCCGAAAAGTCGCAATCAAATTAACTTTTTTATCGGCTATCCTACCACGCATAGCGAAAAGCCCCGCGAGGTCATTAGCGCAATTGAACGTGTATCACCGGGGCCTTATCTGGAGCTGTTCTGCCGGAAGCGTCCGGCCAGTTCCGAGAAGTGGTACTGCTGGGGAAACGAGGTGCAGGCCAGTCATTATGAACCTGCCGGTGCGGACATCTTCATCCCCGGCTATCCCGTCCCCAAATACTCGTTTGAACATAGCGACGAAACCACAGACCAGCCTATCGTCAAACCTGATGAGACCAAGGAGGAGGTGTGATGCATGAAATCCAGCAAAGAAAAGGACAAGAGCGACACGGATCGCGGCCTGTTCGGGAAACTCGTGGAGGGCGTAATTGTCTTCTGTATCTGCGTTTTTATCCTCAAAATCGCCATCGAGACCCTGATCTGCATCCGCGTTCCCTTGATCGTTATCGGAGTAACCGCCGCCATCATCGTCATTATCTATCGCACTTACAAATGGCGGAGGGACAGAGATGACTACTAAGGAGCTCGTCTGGCGGGAGGTGTCTATCCAGCGTCCCTATGAAATGGAAACGCTGTTCAATATCCTCACCCACATCGCCGCGCTCACTTCCCGTGGGCCGGTGGTGTGGGAGGCTCGGTGCAAGGCTGGCCGGATGCGGTATCTTGTCGGGACGCCCAAGTGGTCTGTGGGCCGGGTGCAGGAGGTGTTCAAGGCCCACGCTAATGTCCAGTTCACCGAAAACGTCCAGCGGGAGCCAGTTGCGGAGGCGCGGAAGGTAAAAATCTCCAAGCCGGTGCTTTCCCTCAATACCGAGGTGTCCGCCGCTATGATCCGGGCTACCCTCGCCGCCATGACGGGAGCCAAGTCTGACGCGGAATGTGTTGTCCAAATCGTGCTGGGGGCGGCCTTCGCCCCCAGCACCACCCCTAAAAATCTGCCAGACCCCAACGCCACCTGGCTCCAGGCAATGCTTGGCAGCGTCCACAACGCCTCGCCGGAACAGAGGAAGGCCGTCCGGGAGAAGGCGGAGCAGTACACCTATGACGCTGTCATCCGCATCGGCATCTCCGGCGACCACACCACCACCCGGCTGCATAACATCATCTCCGCGCTCCGCACACTGGAGTCCGCTGGGGTACATATCCACACGGACAAGGAACAGCCGGAGCATCTGGACGCCGCTTCTCTGCCGTGGCGGATGCCGCTGAGGCTGTCCGTAAAAGAACTGGCCTGTTTTCTGCTGCTCCCCGCTGGGGAGGAGGAACTGCCGGGGACGCCGGGATTACACCCCAAGCTGCTCCTGCCGCCCAAGTGGTACAGGGAGCCGAGATTCGCCTCAGAAAAGCGGCATTTTGCTACTACGCTGGACACCGAGCCGAGGTTGCTCAGCATCGCCCCTAAAGATGCTCTGGAGCACACGATTCTCCTCGGGCCTACCGGCAGCGGCAAAAGTACCGCCATGCAGCATTTGATTTTATCAGATATCCGCGCCGGACGCAGCGTTCTCGTCCTCGATCCCAAGGCCGACCTCGTGACAGACCTGTTAGAGCGTATCCCGGAGGAACGCAAAGACGATGTGGTGGTCATAGACCCCTCCGATCCCTCGCCGGTAGGTTTTAACCCCTTGATGTACAACAAAGACCCCTCCCTTACGGCGGACGCCATCCTTGCGGTGTTCCAAGAGTTGTTCGCCCAGAACTGGGGCATCCGGTCTGCCGATGTACTCGGCGGCGCACTGCTCACACTGGCACAGATAAAGGGAGCCAATCTCTTGTGGCTGCCCCAACTACTTACAGATGAACACTTCCGGCAAAAAATCGTCAGCCAAGTGAAAGACCCCATTGCCCTTGAACCCTTCTGGCGGCACTACGACGCGATGAGGGACTCAGAGCGGCGCACCGAAATCGCGCCGGTATTGAACAAGCTGCGGCAGATCACCTACCGTCCAGGACTTCGCAATGTCCTTGGGCAGTCTGAGCCGAAGTTTTCTCTGGCGGACTTATTCCTGAAGCGACGGATCGTTTTAGTGCCGCTGAACCGGGGCTTAATCGGGGCGGAGTCGGCTCGTTTGCTGGGTAGCCTTATCGTGGGCCTAACCTGGACGCTCGCCCTCTCACGGGCCAACGTCGCGCCGGAAAAGCGGCATATGGTTTCGGTCTATGTGGACGAGCTGCAGGACTACTTATCTCTGCCCACCTCTTTCTCGGATGCACTGGCACAGGCCAGAGGGCTGGGCGTAGCCTACACTGTGGCGCACCAGTACCGGGGCCAGCTCCCGCCGGACATCAAGGCTGGGATCGACGCCAACTGCCGAAATAAAATCATCTTCGGATTGAACAGCGATGACGCCAAAGATATGGCGGCCCAGGCCCCGGAGCTGCTCCCGCTGGACTTTATGACCCTGCCCCGCTACCAAATCTATACCAGCTTCCAATCCGGCGGCAGGAATACCGGCTGGATCAGCGGGCAGACCATGCCGCCTGCCCCGCCCATCCGGATGGCGGCGGAGATCAAGGCGGAGAGCATGAGGCGCTATGGCGTTCCCGCCGAGGAAACCGAGGCCGCCCTCATCCGCCTGATGACCCGCCCCGAACCGGAACCAGATCCGGCAGTAACGGAAGCGCCTATCGGGCGCAGAAAGAAACTTTAACCTATGGAGAACACCATGAAAGAAAACCATAAAGCAAGCAAAAATCAACTATCCACCCCTGTTTCCGGCCCATCCAATCGCCCATCCACTCGCCCGGAGTTTGGCGGCGAGAAAGTGCCGGAGACATCGGAGGTTTCTAAAACAAAGGGAGGCGGCTCTATCCCCTTACAGGGGATAGCATCCCACTCGGCGGCGGCGCGCCCCGTCAAGTCCAAGAACACCAAATTGACCCGCCAGCAACTGGAGGAAATCGAGGCGCGCTTATCCGCCCGTGACCATGCTGTTTTGCAGGCCATCCGCAAATACCGCTTTCTCACCTCCACGCAGATTGGGCGGCTATACATCACGGATTGCAGCACCAAGACCTCTCAGACCCGGCAGCAGAATCTTCTGCTCCAGCGGCTCAGCGGCCACGGCCTTATCCGTCCGCTGGAGCGCCGGGTAGGAGGTTACGGCGGCGGCTCCACGGTACAGGTCTGGCATCTCACCGAGGCGGGACAGCGGCTGCTCGTCCTGCACGACCCCGACACGCAGCCCCGCAAACGGTTCTCCGAGCCGTCCGCGCTGTTCCTGCACCATACCCTCGCCATTGCCGAGTGCGCGGTTCAGCTTATCTGCCTCTGCCGGGACAGCGAAGACCTCTCGCTGGAGCTGGTAGACGCGGAACCCTCCTGCTGGCGGAAGTACCGTGATGATAACCGTACCTGTTACTTGAAGCCAGACCTCTTTGCGGTCACAGGTTATGACGGCTACGAAGACCGGTGGTTCATTGAAATGGATCTGGGCAGCGAGTCCATGCCGCAGGTGTTGGAAAAATGCAATACGTATCTCCGCTATTACTACACCGGGTTGGAACAGAAAGCCACCGAGATGTTCCCGCTGGTGGTGTGGATCGTAAAGGACAGCCAGCGCAAGGAAAACTTAAAAGCCTGTATCCGGGAGAGCTTACAGGGACACCCCAAAATGTTCCTTGTGATTACCCCGGACGAACTGGAGAAGATGCTCCGCCAGTTTATTGACACCAAGGAGCTCTGCTGATAGAGATTTGCGGTATGTAAGTGGCGGACTTCAAAGCCTGCCCGCTTACATACCGCAAGCCCCCAATTCCCAAAACAAACCAATCTGCCCCGTAAGGGGTACCAGAAATATCAACTTTAATCACAGGAAGGAGGAAAATCATCTTGCGGTAAGTCACCGCACCCTCGCCGGGAGGCTCTCGGCAGCACCTTAACAAGCAAGGAAAACCACAACAGCGTGGCCGCGATGTGCGCAAAATCTCTGCGTGCATCGCAGAGCCAGCGTGCATACGCGCCAGCAAAAGGAGGCGAGTATGTAAAAATGTTCAGCAACAAATTCGGGATCGAGATCGAGTTCACCGGCATCACCCGGGAACAGGCGGCGGAGGCCGCCGCGAAGTTCCTGGGCGGATCGCTGCGGGTGGCCGGCGGGTACTACGGTACTTATGAGGTCGTTACCCCGGACAGACGTATCTGGAAGTTCATGTCCGATGGCAGCATCAATTGCCAGAAAAAACAGGGCAGCCGGATCGTCAATGCCGAAGGCAGCTACAGCGTGGAGCTGGTCAGCCCTGTCCTTACCTACCGTGAGGACATCGCTGCGCTCCAAGGGCTTGTTCGCCGTCTCAAAAAGGCCGGGGGCTTTGCCAACGACTCCTGCGGCATCCATGTCCATCTGGACGGCGGCAACCATACGCCCCGGAGCTTGTGGAACTTTGTGAACCTCGTTGCCTCGCGCAACGATCTGTTCTACAAAGCTCTCCAGATTCCTGCGGAGCGGATGCGCTACTGCAAAAAGATGGACGCCTATATGGTACAGAAGTTGAACGAGGTCAAGCCCAGGACATTTGAGGCCATCGAGCAGGTTTGGTACAGCCAGTATCATGGAATCCGCGATACGCACTACCATGACAGCCGCTACCACTTTCTCAATCTGCACAGCTTCTTCCACGGCAATCACACCGTGGAGCTGCGGGGCTTCAACAGCACGCTCCACGCCGGAAAGGTGCGGGCCTACATCGTGTTCGCCCTGGCGATGAATCACCAGGCGCTGACACAGAAGTACGCCAGCTACCGCAAGGTACAGTCCGAGAACGAGAAGTTCGCCATGCGAGTCTATCTCGTCCGCATCGGGCTCTCCGGCGACGAATTCAAAAGCTGCCGCCAGCACCTCTATGAGCACCTAGACGGCAACGCCGCCTGGCGTTACGGCTCCAAGGAGAATTGCAGAAGCAGGAGGAGGCGCTCCGATGAAGCATAGAAAATGGAAGCGCAGGCTGAAATATCTACTGCTGAAACTTTCCCTCATCCCACCCATTGACAGTGCTTACGTCGATCTGGAATATGTATATTACCAACCGATGCGGCACGAGATCATGGTGGAACTGCCTGTTTCCCTGTCCGGGGAAGATATCGACGAAATCATGAGCAAGGCGCTCTGCGGCGGTATCCTCCGCTGGTGCAAAGAGGTGACAGCACAGGGGCAGTACCCCGGCAAGCTGGTCAGTGAACAGCTTTCTCGGAACGGGACGCTGCTTCTGCGGGACAACGCCAACACAGTTCATGAATTGACGCTGCAGAAACTGCTGAACGGTTTCCGTCAATATCTGATTGCCGGTGGGAATGTAGATCGCAATGAACAGGGCCAAATCGACATCCGCGATATCGATTATGAAGCGTCGGACGCCATTATCCAATACGCCCTGTTCGGAACAATTCACTATGAGTGAGGAGGCAGGTATATGTGGCATGAAGGAGTGATCGCCGTCCCGAGTGAAGACGGGAAATATATCAAAATCCACTATTGGGTCAAGGCTTATGACGAGCCGAGCAAAATCTATGGCATCGACGGCGGACGGATCAGCAAGCTCTCACTGAAGCAAAACGGCGAGTTTGCGGCGAATTATGACCGTGGCTGGGACAAACGCCCCGCCACGCCCGAAGCCGAAGCCGCCTACGCGATCCTGTTGAAAGAATACAACTGAGGAGGAACATACCATGTTGAAAGAAAATGGAAAACTCTACATCGCTTACGGCTCCAATCTCAATCTGGAGCAGATGAAACACCGCTGCCCTACGGCGAAGGTGGTGGGCACCGCCCATCTGGAGGGCTGGAAGATGACCTTCCGGGGGAAGGGTAACGGTGTCGCTACCATTGAACCCAGCGAGAACGACAGCGTCCCCGTCCTGATCTGGCGCATTATGCCCCAGGACGAACAGGCGCTGGACGTCTACGAGGGCGCCCCCAGCTTCTACCGCAAGGAAACGATTCCGGTGGAACTGAACGGCGAGACCGTCCAGGCGATGGTCTACATCATGAACGACGGTCATCCGCTCTCGTCCCCCAGCAAGGGCTACTATGCCACCATTCTGGAGGGCTATCAGAGCGCCGGGTTTGACCCCGCTGTTCTGAAACGCTACGCCGACGCGACGAAAAAGGAGGAACGCATTATGACGGACACCATCCGCGAGCAGATCATGGCCATCCGCGACAGCGGCGAAACCAATATGCTGGATACCCGCATGGTACAGGTCATCGCCAACCGCGAGGGCTACTACGAACTGGTGTGCTTCATCGAAGACCACCGCCGGGAGTATACCCATTTCATTTTCACCGGCGAAGAAAGCTGAGGTGAACTGTTATGACGATTGTTTATAACGTCACCGGCAGCGAGCGCAAATGGCTGGCGAAGGCGCTCGGGGCAATGTTGCTCTGGGAGCCGGTCTACGCCGGAGCGCCCAGCTTCGCCTACAAGGTCGGTAACTACACCGTGGACAAAAACGGCGCGATCACCTGTCCGGCTTCGACCACACAGGAGATTATCGGCCAAATCATCGCCAAACTTAAGGAGGAGGGCTTTACCCCGGCATCCGTTGAGGGGGACGCGCTTTCCGTTTCTCTGCCGTGTAATCTGTTCACGCCGGAGGCGCTGGATCGGCTGCGGGAGATCATCGGCGGCAAAGCGCCGCTGTTCCGCAGGGCGTTCCAGAACGAGCACATCTCCTTTGAAATCGAGGGGGACAAGCTCTGCTTCCCGTGGTTCCATCTGCACGGCCTGGACGGCGAGGCGGAGGCTTACAGCCGCTTTATCTGCGCCCTCGGCAAGATGGCGCGGGAGCGGCGGCGCATTACCGCGAAACCCTATACCGGCGCCAACGACAAGTTCGCCATGCGGCTGTTTCTCGTACAGCTTGGGCTGAAAGGCCCGAAGTACAAACAGACCCGGAAGATTCTTTTGATGAACCTCTCCGGCAACAGCGCGTGGAAGAATGGTGCGCCAGAAGAACATCGGGAGGAGGAATCCGAATGAACGGTTTTCCAAGCAAAGAAACGGTGGAGCGTTTGCGGAAGACGTATCCCGAAGGCACACGGGTGGAGCTCGTCTCGATGAGCGACCCCTATGCCAAGCTGAAGCCCGGAGACCGGGGGACAGTCTCGTTCGTGGACGACATCGGCACGGTGTTCGTCCGCTGGGCCTGCGGTTCCGGTCTCGGCGTCGCCTATGGCGAAGACCACATCCGCAAAATTTGAGTGGGCGTACCTTACCATCCCCAGCCCGTTTGGGCTGGGGATTTCCAAAATAACGAACAGGAGGTTTTGATTTTATGACAGTAAGGCAGTTAGAACAGATCGCCGCCCTTCGGGAACAGAATTATCCATACAGCTTTATTGGGCGGGAACTGACCCTTTCCCCCAATACGGTGAAATCCATCTGCCGCCGAAAGGGCTTTAGGGCATCCGGTTCGCGCAAGACCAAACGGGAGAAGACAACGGCTGTTTTGTGTAAAAACTGCCGGAAACCGCTGCCAGCGGACATACGGAGCGACGCTGTTTTCTGCTGTGAATCCTGCCGGACGGAGTGGCGGCGCAATAACCGAAAAATCGTCCGAAAATAGTCTTGACTGTTCCCGCAGGGAGAGTGATGAATGGTGTTAGGAGGTAAAAATCCATGAAGATAACAGAATTGCCCGCGAAGCCAAAGGAACGGCAAATTACCCGTGTCGCGGCCTACGCCCGTGTTTCGTCCGATAAGGACGCCGCTTTCCATTCACTGGAGGCGCAGACGGAATACTATGAACAGTATGTTGTCACTCATCCGGGCTGGCAGCTTGTTGGGATTTACTCGGATAACGGGATTTCCGGGACGATCATCAACCGCCCGGAGTTCCAGCGGATGCTGCAGGACTGCCGGGACGGAAAAATCGACCTTGTGGTCACCAAATCCGTGACCCGGTTCGCCCGGAACACAGTGATCCTGCTGGAGACGATCCGTGAATTGAAACGGCTGGGTGTTGATGTCTATTTTGAAAAAGAGGATATGCACTCTATCAGCCCGGACGGTGAACTGCTGGTCACGCTCCTCGCCATGTATGCCGAGGAGGAGGCCCGTTCCGCCAGTGAGAACCAGCGTTGGCGAATCGTCAAGCGGTTTGAAAACGGCGAGCCGTGGGTTGGTAAAATGCTCGGCTACAGGCTGGAAAATTGCCAGTTGGTCGTTGTGCCGGAGGAGGCTGAGGTTGTCCGGCAGATTTTCTCGGATTACCTTTCCGGCCTTGGACAAGCCAACATCGCTAAAAAGCTGAAACTACAGGGTATCTCTCCGGCCAGCGGCAATACCTGGTCAAGGACATCTATACGCGCTATCCTCATGAACGAAAAATATACCGGCAGCATGATTCTGCAAAAGACCTACCGCAAGGATTTCAGAAGCAAAATAACCCTAAACAATCATGGGGAGAGGCGAAAATACTATGTAGAACACAGCCACGAGGCTATCATAGACCAGGAGACATTTGATCTGGTGCAGGCGGAAATGGCGCGGAGGGCCGCGAGACACAACCATACCCCGAGAACGGCTCAAAGCGAGCCGCACCTGTTCTGTGGTATCCTGCAGTGCGGTCTCTGTGGGCATCGCTATAAGCATTATCGTACCAACGCAAAGAAATACGACAAATCAGTATGGGTGTGTCCAAGTTACTACTCAATGGGTAAGGACATCTGTCCAGCGCAGAAAATCCCGGAGGACATTTTGATTGAAAAAACGATGGAGGTATTGGGCATAGCTTCGTTGAACCGGGAGATTCTGCTGGAGCAGGTACGGCAGATTATCGTCCCCGAGCACAATCGGCTGCGATACATTCTGCGGGACGGCACGGTGGTTGACACTCAGTGGCAGCACCGCTCCCGCAGTGAGAGCTGGACGGACGAGATGAAAGAATCTGCCCGCCAGAGGACGCTTGCCCGGAACAAAAAGGAGGAAAAATGAGCACAGAGCGCAAAGTTACAATTATTGAACCAATTTCCCAGAAGATAGCTGCGGAAAGCACCGCTCTGCCGGAAAAGCTGCGCGTTGCCGCCTATGCCCGTGTTTCTACGGAGCAGGACGAACAGCAATCCAGCTATGAGGCCCAAGTGGACTTCTATACCCGCTACATCCAGAGCAACCCCAACTGGGAGTTTGTATCCGTATTCGCAGATGAGGGCATCACCGGCACTAACACGAAGAAGCGGGATGGCTTTAATCTGATGATTCAGAAAGCCCTGAACGGAGAAATTGACCTTATTCTTACAAAATCTATCTCCCGTTTTGCCAGAAACACCGTGGATACGCTTCAGACGGTACGGGAGCTCAAGGCCGCCGGTGTGGAAGTGATCTTTGAAAAAGAAAACCTACATACTTTCGACCCTAAATGCGAGGTGATGCTCACCATCATGAGCTCGCTGGCACAGGAGGAAAGCCGGTCTATCAGTGAAAATATCCGCTGGGGCAAGCAGAAAAATATGCGGGACGGCAAAGTCACTATGGCGTATTCCCATTTCCTCGGCTACCGTAAAGGTGAAGATGGCCGCCCGGAGATTGTGGAGGAGGAAGCGGAAATCGTCCGTCAAATCTACTTAATGTTCCTGTCTGGCAAGACCATCCGCCAGATCGCGGAGCACCTTACCCGCCAAGGCATACCAACGCCATCCGGCAAAGTGAAGTGGTCTGTCAGCACGGTGAAAAGCATCCTGACTAATGAAAAATATAAGGGCGACGCTCTGTTGCAGAAAACTTATACGGTGGACTATCTCACCAAGGAAGTCCGCAAAAATGACGGCGCAATGGCGCAGTATCTGGTGGAAAACTCCCATGACCCGATCATTGAGCCGGAGGTTTTCGATACGGTGCAGGAAAAACTGAAACGGCACTGTGCGAACAGAAGCAAAATCCGCAGCAGCCACCCGTTTGCAAACCGAATCATCTGCGGCGATTGCGGCGCTTTCTACGGCCACAAGGTCTGGCACAACCGTAGCAATACTGAGCGGTACGATGTTTGGTACTGTAATCATCGATATCGCCAAGGCGAAACCTGCCAGACGCCCTTTCTCCGTGAAGATGAGATCAAAGCAGCTTTTTCGGCGGCGCTGTCGAAAAAAAGTGGCGTCAAGGCCGAGTACAGTGAACAGCAATGGCGCTCACTGGTAGATACGGTCATAGTTTATCCCGGTTTCCGATTTATCTTCCATCTAAACGACGAATCTGAAATTGAGGTCATTCTCGCCAAATAACCGCCCCTTACGCACCTTATTCCAAAAGCGTCGCAATTCTTGCGGCGCTTTTTCGTGAAAACAAAACAACGGTATTATGATATAATAAATATATGGCAAATTCAGATTTCTTAAGGCAGAATTCAAATCAACATATAATCAAGAATTCAAAATCACGAAAAATGGATAAAGACATCATTGTTGCCACAAATAATACGATTGATGTGCTTAGGCTTAAATATCCGAATTTAGAGTTCTCTTGGAAAAAGACATTGCGCGTTGCAGATATAATTGCGATGCTTTCGCGGCAATATCCAGAATACGCCAATATATTTGGAAAACCACTGGAATCAAGTTTCATTTCACCAGACGGCGGTTTTTTATTTGCTATGAATAAGCAGGGGCAACGACGCCTCATTTTGGTTTCAGAAGTGAAACGTCAGGGGACAAATGATGCCCGAGAAAAAGAGGGTTTAAAGAAACAAGCATTGGGAAATGCAATTGAAAGGCTTGGCAAGAACTTGATTGGGATTCGTGCCATCTTTAAGAACGAGGGAGTTCTTCCATTTGTGTGCTTTGGGCATGGATATGATTTTATACCCGGCTCATCCATCCTGGACCGAGTATTGACCATGAATGAGTTCTTTCCATTGAATAAAATATTTGTAGAAAAGAATTATCTCCCATTTGAGCCAGTTACAATGCTTTTTAGATATGAGGAGTGGACTGTAGAGGAAATGGAAAAATATTTATTGCTAATCGCCGAAAAAGCAATCCAATATCGGTTCAATGGCTAAAACTTTTTAATCAGCCACAGCAACTCTTTGACTTTGCTATTTCGGTTACATAAATTTCTGGAGCCTCTATATGTGTTGTAATCTTGCTCTAAAAGTCTCCAACTCCCGTGCCTTTCGATTATCCCCTTAAAAACTTCGAATGGGACAATTCCCTCGTTATTGTAGGATATGAGGACATATTTTGCCTTTGTATTTGCAATCAAATCTTCGAAGGCTTCTTCAGCAGGCTTTTGTTTGTTGTAGGCGGATCGCTGCCAATCTAATACTATCCCGCTAACTCCATTTTGTATTTCTACAGGCTTCCCGCCATTGATGATATTAAGCATAAAATAATTTGAACCATATGGATGTTGATTATACGGTGGATCGTAGTATGCCAAATCAACCGGCGGAAGCTCTTTTACGAGTTGATTTGTATCGGTGCAGAAAATGATTGTTTTATTAGACACCTTAGAGAAACACGGCATTTCAAGCCATATGTCCCCTTTTATTCTCTCTATCGCATTCTCTCCCGCACCACCAAAATGTCCTATTCCATTTTTCTTATGAAATCCCTTAAATACTCCAGAAGTATTGTTATGTATAGACGCTTGGACAATGAGTTCTGCAAGGCAAAAAACACGCAAATCCTTATCTATTTCAGTATCAATTAAATGTCTGATATTATCAATTGCCAGAGCATTATTATGAGTATAGAAAACTCTCTCACCCAACTGGATATCATCATCATTTTTTGGAGCATAATTTTGTGAAATGAAATACGGAGATTTAGTTGGTGATAGACGATTTTTGTTGAGGTAATCAATGGATTTTGATAGGCGATCCATATCAACGACTTCGGAATTAGATAAAAAAGCGGTATTTACCGTTTTAGAATATTGCTCAAAATCATTTACATATAGAGTAGTTGTGTGCTGCTTTAGGAGTCTGGACACCACACCGCTGCCAGCAAAACCATCGAATGCCGTTATTCTATCAGATCCAAGTTCTTTCTTTACTATTTCGACAGCGGAATTAATGAATGGGAGTAGTTTTCTCTTATTGCCTAGATAAGTAATCAGATGAGTGGAAAAATAAGAATCATTAAAATCAATGCTATTCTGATTCCATAGATAATGCGTATCTTCGTTTGCCACTCATATAATTTTACCACAAAGCCAAAAACAAACAAGTATACGCAAAAACGAAGCTTCAGATGAAATTGTCATCTATTTCTTGGGTAGCGCACCAATCTCAATCCTGCTGCACTATTTTTTTGCACCAAAAACAAAAAATAGCCGGTCAAAACTGGTGCAACCAGCTCACTTCGACGTTTCTGCGGATAATCACGCGCTCACTTTTGGGTGCATAACTCGGCCTTCTACGCTCCCGGCAGTAACGAAAACTGGTGCAAAAAAGCGGGACACCCCCGGTTTAACGGGGGTGTCCCTAAACTCGATGTGACACCACTATGTTCTCCACAGTGACGTCCTAATATGGTGCGGATGGGGGGACTTGAACCCCCACGTCCTTGCGAACACTAGCACCTGAAGCTAGCGCGTCTGCCATTCCGCCACATCCGCATATTTTGTTTTTCGTTTGAAAGTGGTGCGAGTGACGGGACTTGAACCCGTACGTCGATTGACACACGCCCCTCAAACGTGCCTGTCTACCAGTTCCAGCACACTCGCATTCTCTTTTGCGTCGTGTCGCATCACTGTCAGCGACGGATAGTATTATAGCAAAAAGAAACAATTCTGTCAAGATGTTTTGTCCAATCTATTTGATTAAATTGGTTCTGGTGTTTCTACGTGCTATGAGTCGATGCAAAAGAACAAGTACTGCTTTCAAAAGAAAAACAGTACTTGTTTCTTGGTACAGTTGAGCAATCCAAATCCGAACCTGTTTTCTGATCGGCCAATGCGGTTTTGAGGTCATCAAAAGTGATGGTCGTTGTTCCTTCTTTGTAGTTGAAGGTTATCACCATTTTGCATCGTACAGAAAAATAGTGTTGATAAAAGTGTCAATCAGCATCTTGCGGTGGGACTTCTGCCGCACATCCAGCTTGCGGAAGCGTTGGAGCCAGAAGGTCATTAATTCGGCGCTGACCTTGGGCTTCGCCAGCTTCTCGCAGGCAATCTTGGTTTCCAGTTTCTCTTTCGTGGCTTCCAGTTTTTCCAGACGGCCTTTTGTGGGCTTAGTCAAAATCCCCTGCTGGATTGCGTTCAGCAGGTTTTGAATGGCCGTGTCCGCGTTTCTACGCATTTCAAAGCCGTTCTAGCCGTCAGTGTAAGGAATCATATTACCGTAGTGCGGACACGCCGCCAGCAACCGCATAGTACTTCGCTTTTGGGTCTGAAATGCGTAGACATATACTGATTGGTGAGCGCAAGCAGCTTTCTGCTTGCACCCACTTGGTTACTGCACAGCAAAACCGGGGAATGACGTCAAGGGCGCGAAGCGTTCATCTTGACCCTTGCACGGCATTCCCCGGCTTTGCTATTTCTTCGTAAAAGCTTGCATCAATTTACTTTGCAAACGGCCTTTTATATATGGGTCTACCTGCTTATGGGGCTGCCCGTTTTCATCGACCATTGTCCGCAAACACAGCTTGTTGATATAAGCATCATGGTGCTGCAAAATCTGTTCCATTGCATCGGCCACTCCTGCGCGGGCTGCCTCGATAACGGATAGAAGCGGTAGGTGCTTGTATTTGCCGCTTGATTTTTTCGTGCCAGTTTCTCCATCAGTTGTTCCTGCATATTCCGCAAAACACTTGTACGGCGGCGCTGAATGGCACTTCTGGAACAGCACATCCTCCTGCCAATTTCTCGGTCGTTCAGTTCCAGCACAAAGCGCTAAATCAAAAGTCGTCGCTCTGACTGCGGTAGCTTCTCAATGATATTTGCAACTGCTCATTGCTGATTTGCAGGGTACAACCATCCGCTGAAAAGGTTATGTAATCGCTGGGGTACTAGTCTGTCGTGCAGATGTCATCTAAAATCGGCTGCGGCAAATGATTCAGAGATACCAGCCATTTGTTTTGATAGGGAAATTCCCGAAAACGGTCCAGCATTGCATGGCGCAGTACAACTTTACAGAAGGAGTCAAAGAGGTGGCGCTCCGCAGTATCTTCATAGACCATCATGGAACTCTCCTTTGCATAACGGCTGCAAACGGTCAATTCTCCCGGCTTGAATATCTGAAACATGCTGCTTTATTTTTTCTTCAGGCCAGTCCCACCATTTAATTTGTAGTAAGGCTGCGATGGTATCATCCGAGAAGCGTTTGCGGATCGGCTTAGCAGGAACACCTCCAACAATGGTGTACGGGGGTACATCTTTTGTTACGACGGCGCGAGTGCCGACGATTGCTCCATCTCCAATGGTAACACCAGACAGAATCACTGCCTCATATCCAATCCACACATCGTTGCCAATGATAATATCGCCTTTGTTATCCCATGCGCTCGTTATGTTCTGGACATCCAATCCCCATTCCTCAAAAAAGATCGGGAACGGATAGGTGGACAAAGATGCTTGTGTATGGTTGGCGCTGGTGAACAAAAACTTTGCCCCGCAGGCGATAGAACAAAATCTTCCAATGATAAGTTTGTCATGGTTGA
Source organism: Agathobaculum sp. LCP25S3_E8 (assembly GCF_052117165.1). NCBI lineage: Bacteria > Bacillati > Bacillota > Clostridia > Eubacteriales > Butyricicoccaceae > Agathobaculum > Agathobaculum sp. LCP25S3_E8. Next base: position 53,080 of record NZ_JBQKJR010000011.1, on the reverse strand, counting down.
TCGGATAGTGGTACAGTACATTGTTCTTCTCAAACTGCTGCGGGTCATAGACGAAGTCGTTATACATGGTAAAGTCCCCGACAAGGATGTTGGGATTTTTGATGACATTTTTCAGATAAACGGTTTCGTGGTCGTTGGTGCGAGGATAAATGTTCTCTGGATTCATGACTTTCCCTCATCTCGAAGTTACGAGAACTCGTATCTCTCAATCTGTGAAAAATGGTTGTTCTCCACATAGTAAACAGCGTGTTCCTTTGCTGAATAAACAAAAGAAACTCTGGTAGCCCAGAGCCCTTCCTGTCGGACGGTTTGAAGTACAGAAAACGCATCGGTGACAGTAAACTGCTTTCCGTAAGTGTTCAGAAGTTGAGCGGCTCTTTCGTATCGGTCATCTCCCGGCACAAGAAAGGGCATTGTGCTTTCGGGGGCAAGGACAGAGTAATTGGTAATCAGCGAGTAACGCCCATGATCTTCTCGCCAGCCAATACCCGGTTCAACGATCAGGGTACGACCCTGCCGATCGGACAGCATGGCCTGCATGGTGGCATCCGGAGCATAGACGATCTTCCGTTCCCGCACGATTTGTAGTGCATCGTCAAAGCTGATTTTTGCCTGCACAAACTGTTCTGTCAGGTCTGCGATTGTCATGCAGTTTTCGGAATTCTGATAGGCCCCTTCTGGGTTTCCGTGAACATACAACAAGGTTCCGACATTTCCGTTGCGGTTCACGCCGTGATAGGAATGACGCACCCCATCGGGCCGTAGGATGCCGATATAAAAGCGGTCTTTTTCTGTTATGATTTTGTGATCCCATACGGCAAGGTCAATCTCAAAATTAAAGCCGGTGATGGTATCGTCACCTCGGTAGACAAATCGAGTACACATGGTCTTTTCCTCTCTTGTGATGTATTTGTTATTCTTATCGTACTGCCGATACGAACACTTTTCCATCCACCAGACAATACAGAATCGATCTGTATCAAACAAAAAGCAGGGGCTGCATTTCTGCAACCCCTGCCGGTTCATTTCTGATAAATGATTTTACGAATGGCCGATACGGACAGGAAGTATTTTTCCGCTAACGTCCCCATAGAGATTCCGTTCTGAAACTCCTCTACGATTTGGCGGTTTCGTTGCTGCAATTCCTGCCGGTAGCCCGAAGCTTCTCCCCATCGTTTTTGCTGCGCTTGATCGGCGGGGACATAAAGATAGCCCCCTTGAATATAGTTTTGCAATTCCTTGACCAGCGCATCGGGAAGAAGATTTTTTGCATTGATGTATTTCATGCAGGCTTCCTCCTTGAAATGATCGTCAAGCAGCAAAGCCAGCATATTGATTATGCGACGATTTTTACTCCATGCAAACGTCGCAATCCACTGGCTTTGCATGGAGCCGCACTTCGTTGAGTTTTGTCATTTGACACCACTTCTTTCTGTTTCATAGCATCTTTATCATACCACGCAACTTGAAATCGCTCAATGACTTTTTGTAAATAAAGGAAGGGGATGTGAGATTTTGTAACAGGATTTGAAAGAGTATGGTGGAAGGCACAAAGCCTCCGACGGATTGACAGCAGCAATGTGACCGGTAACTTGAAGCTGACAGCCCGGATGGAGGGATTTTTTGGCCGAAGGAAAAAGCTAATCAATAACACCACCATACCACAACATCAGATCGAGGCGATAGCCCGCTGCCTTTTACCTGACATTTTGCATTTCTATGAAAGCGAGGAAGGGCAGAAGGAGTTTGCAAAATGGAAACAGCATCCTAAAGCGAAGAGGCGGGAGAGCAAGACAGAGTTGTGAATGAGCTTATTTCTGAACGTGAGCAAGCTGTGCGCATAGCACAAATATATAAGAACGAGATTGAGCGAATTGAAATAAGTGACGAAGATATACAGCATTTGCATAATACAGTTGAGAAGCTTCTGGAAATCTTAAAAGTTATGAACCAAAATGATCCAATAGAAACCTTTGAGCAAATAAAAGAATTGATTCGTGTAGACACCCTCAAGGCAATTCAATTATCGGGCTTTAATTACAAAGCAGCGATTGGTGAACCGTTAACTCAACTTTGTGCAAACGCCATTTTATCAAAATCAAAAGGTGCTACTACAGGCGGTCAGAATAGAAGAAAATGATAAAATGCGGTGGTATCAGCAAGGTACCACCGCATTTCATTACAACATTTTATTTTCCGTCATCCTCTTGGCTTAGATGTAGGTTTCCGTTTCACCCCATTGCGGAAATGGGTGTCCTCATAACGCTCGAAAAAACAAATAATCCGAACCCATTTCCTAGTGGAAACAAGTTCGGATTATATTGGCTTGGTGCGGATGGGGGGACTTGAACCCCCACGTCCTTGCGAACACTAGCACCTGAAGCTAGCGCGTCTGCCATTCCGCCACATCCGCATATTTCATTTTGTTGCTTGAAGGTGGTGCGAGTGACGGGACTTGAACCCGTACGTCGATTGACACACGCCCCTCAAACGTGCCTGTCTACCAGTTCCAGCACACTCGCATTCTCTTTCGTATCGAGTCGCCTCACTGTCAGCGACAAATAGTATTATATCCAAGAAAATCCGTCTTGTCAACACATTTCCTCAAAAAAATAAATTTTTTTGGGGCTGCAAAACAGCCCCAAAAGATCAGCGGGCAGCACGCCACTTGATCAGCTGTGCGGCGATGGAGACGGCAATCTCCGCAGGAGTCTGTGCGCCGATCTCCAAGCCGATGGGGGTGACGATGCGCCGCTGTGCGGCATCGGAAAACCCTTCCTGCGCTAGGGTGTAAAACAGCGTTTCCCGTTTGCGGCGGCTACCCATCAGGCCGATGTACGAGGCAGACGTTGACAGGGCATAGCGTACCGCGTCCGCATCGCCCTCGTGGCCGCGCGTCATGATACAGAAGGCATCTGCTTCGGTGGGATACAATGTGCCGTTAAGTGTCTCGGCAAGTTCGTTTAGGGGAACGGTCAGTGTGTGCTCTGCGTGCGGGAAACGTGTCGGGGAGCAGAAGTCTACACGGTCGTCGATGACAATGTGTCGGAAGTCCAGCCGGTGCAGCAGCGCGCATAGCTCATGCGACACATGGCCGCCTCCGATGACGAAGACCCGTCCTGCGTCGGTCAGAGGCACGCATAGCGAATCTTTGCCATGCAGCGATAAAACAGTCGGCCGGGGAGGCAGTGTGCTGTCCTGCGCGATATGAGGCGCAGAGCCATCCAGCGGCAGGCACAGCCAGGCCGGCGATCTGTTTTGCAAGGCGGTAAGTGCTGCGCGTAGCGGTGCAAAATCGGTCAGTGGCGTGAACAACACTTCGGTCGAGCCGCCGCACACCATGCCCAGACTGCCTGCTTTGCGGTTGTCCAGTTCAAAGTGCTCCAGATGGCCGTGGGCAGGCTGGACAGCTGCCAGGGACAGACAACGGTGTTCGAGTAGGCCGCCGCCGATGGTGCCGCACAGCAACCTCTGTGTGCCTGCCAGCATCATTGCGCCTTCTTTGCGCGGCGTCGATCCGGTTGCGCGGGCGACCGAAACCAGCAGGACAGGGCGGCTCGCCTCGATTTCATGCAGGGCGGTGGTCAGCAGTTGCTCAAACATTCGATATCCTCCTTATCGGGTCAGCAGCAGTACGTTTTCCGGCGCGATGCCCAGCACATCGGGCAGTGCGGCCGGTTTGCGATCTTTGGGCATCCGCCACCACAAGGGTGGCGTGTTTTGGTCCTGTCCTGCGTAGCGGAACAGCAAAATCCATTCAAACGGCTCCTCCAGTTCATCCACCCATTGCACGTTGGCACGGTTGGCCGCAGCGCGTGGGTGAAAATAGTGTGCACGCAGCCCAATGGCGCATAAATTGTCTGGTACGGGATGCGCGGCGGTAAAGCGAAGTCCCCATGCGGGCGCTTCGACCGTCTGCTCGTCGATTTTGCGGGCTGGGGTAATGTTTTTGCAGCCGGTCAGACGTGCTGCGGCCTCGGTGCGCGGGTCGGCAAAAACTTCTTTGGTTGCGCCGTCACGCACGATGCGTCCATTCTCCATCACACATAGCTGACCGCACAGATGGTAGGCCTCATCGCGGCTGTGTGTGACCAGCACGGCCTGTCGTCCGTAGGAGCGCAGCAAGGACAGAAACTGTGGCTGCAGCTGGTCGCGCAGGTGGCTGTCCAGCGCAGAAAACGGCTCGTCCAGCAGCAGCAGGCGCGGCTCGTTTACCAGCATGCGGGCGAGGGCCACACGCTGTGCCTGTCCGCCGGAGAGCTGTGCCGGACGCAGCTTTTCCAGCCCTTCCAGCTGCATCATTTCGATGATGTCCCGCAGGCGGCGCTGGCGCGTGGCGGTGTTGCGCTCACGATGCAGACCGGTTAAGATGTTGCGCTCGACCGTCAGGTGCGGAAACAGGGCGTACTGCTGGAACAGATAGCCCACGCGCCGTTGCTGCGGCTTGAGATTGATGCCGCGCGCGGAGTCAAACAGTGTTTCGCCGTCCAGCACAATGCAGCCGCTGTCCGGCGTTTCCACGCCTGCGATGCATTTGAGCGTCATGCTCTTGCCGCAGCCGGATGCGCCCAGCAGGCCGGTGACGGCATTCTCCGCGTCAAAGGCGGTTTCCAGCACAAAATCCCCCAGCTTCTTGCGGATGTCCACATGCAGGCTCATACGCGGCGCAGCTCCTTTTGCCGGCATTCCAGCAGGTTGACGGTCAGCAGCACCGCTGCGGAGATCGCAAGGTTGACCAGCACCCAGAGAAAGGCGTGGGCGTCATCGCCCGTGCGCCAGAGCTGGTACACTGTGGTCGAGATGGTTGCGGTCTTGCCGGGTGTGTAGCCAATCAGCATACTGGTCGCGCCGTATTCGCCCAGCGCGCGCGCAAAGGCGAGCACCATGCCCGCGATGATGCCCTGACGGCAGGTGGGCATGCGGATGCGCCAGAAAATATAAGTGTTTGATAAGCCGAGCGTTTGTCCGGCTTGCGCAAGCGTCTGGTCAAGGGCCTCGAACGCGCCGCGCGCAGTGCGGTAGAGCAGGGGAAAGGCAACGACGGCCGCCGCAATCACGCCGCCGTACCACGTCATGACAAATTTGATGCCGATTTGATCGAGCGCGATGCCGAGCGGACGGCGAGAACCAAACAGCAGCAGAAAATAGCCCACGACCGTGGGCGGCAGCACAAGCGGCAGCGTGAGCACTACGTCGATCACGCCTTTCAGCAGGCGCGGCAGACGCAGCGCGTAATATGCCGCGGCAATGCCGGTGAAAAACACGATTACACTGCTCAGCGCCGCGATGCGCAGGGAATTGAAGAGCGGATACCAGTCCAAGGGGAACAATCACTCCTTTGGCAAACGGGGCAGTGCACACGCCCCGCCCCGTCTGTGTTGTTTAAAATCAGGAAACCGGGGAGAATCCCACGGACGCAAATACAGCCATCGCCTCGTCGGTAGACAGGTAATCGAGAAACGCCTGCGCCGCTTCCGGATGCGTCGACGTCTTGAGCACTGCGGCCGGATAGATGACCTGTCCGCACATGTTGGCGGTTGCCTCGTCAACGACAGTCAGGCCGTCGCTGAACGCGTCGGTCGCATAGATGATGCCCGCGTCCACGCTGCCCTCGCGCACCTGTGTGGTGACTTCTTTGACGTTCGTGCCATAGGTGATGCAGCCTGCGCTGGCCAGTGCGGCTTCATCCAGCCCGTAGTGGGTCAGGATTTTCTGCGTGTACTGTCCGACCGGCACGTCGCTGTTGCCCATCGCCAGCAGGATATCGCCCGCCTGCAAGTGCTGCGCAAGCGAATCAAAGCTGTCGATGCCCTTGGGGTTGCCCTCGGGCACGGCGAGCGTGACCTTGTTTTCCAGCAGGTCAAGGCGGCTGTCCGACTGCACGAAGTCCAGCCCTTCGGTGTTGACCGACGGGTCTGCTGTGGCGTCCAGCTGGTCCATCTGCTTCTGCGCCGCGGAAATGAACACATCGCAGTCCGCGCCCTCCTGAATCTGGGTCTTGAGTGTGCCGGAGGAATCAAAGTTGAAGGTCAGCGTCACATCGGGCGCGGCGGCCTTGTAGTCCTCCGCAATCTGTTCGAGCGTTTCGGTCAGGCTGGCCGCTGCGAACACAATGAGTTCGGTTGGCTCACCGCTGTCCGCGTTTGCCGAAGCATCCGTCCCGCCACTCGTCGAGCAGGCGGTCAGGCTGATCGACATACACGCGGCAAGCAGCCCTGCAAGTCGTTTTTTCATGGTGATTTTCTCCTTTGTCCCGTCTTTCAGGGACGTTTTATTTTCAACCCACCGGTTTTACGGCGCGGTCGAAGCAAAAGTCAGCGGGCACAGTCCATCCGCTCGCCGCGCAGCAGCGCGTGCGCGTGCGGAAGCTGGTCCAGAAAAACGTCCATGCACTCCATGCAGGCCTTGGGGCTGCCGGGCAGATTGATGATAAGCGTCCGGCCGCGGATGACCGAAACCGCGCGTGTCAGCATCGCGCGCGGGGTGATGCGCAGACTGGCCGCGCGCATGGCCTCCGCGATGCCGGGCGCGAGTCGCTCGGCAGCGTCCAGCGTTGCCTCTGGCGTGAGGTCGCGTGGGGAAAAGCCCGTGCCGCCCGTGGTCAGAACCAGGTCGGGCTGGCGCTGGTCGGCCAGCCGAATAAGTTCTTTGGTCAGCCCTTCGCGGCCATCGGGCAGAACAAGCTGTTCGAGAATCGCATAGCCTGCCTCTTGCAGCCGCCGCGCGACGGCGGGGCCGCTTTCGTCCTGTCGCTCGCCCGCCGCGCAGCGGTCGGACAGGGTGATGACCGCCGCCTGCAAGGGCAGCGGCGATTCTCGCGGCTGGACGGTCATTTCGTCGCCGGTTGCAATGCGACCGCCCTCAAGCACGCGGGCGAAAATGCCCTCACGCGGCATGATGCAGTCGCCCATCTTTTGAAAGATGGCGCAGTGGTGGTGGCAGGCTTTGCCGATTTGCGTCACTTCCAGCAATACGTCGCCGCAGCGCAGCAGTGTGCCGACCGGCAGCGTGCGAAAGTCGATGCCCTCGCCCACCAGATTTTCCCCGAACGCGCCAGGGGAGACATCCGCGCCGCGCGCATTGAACGCGGCGATTTCGTCCGCAGAAAGCAGGCTGACCTGTCGGTGCCAGTCGCCCGCGTGCGCGTCGCCTTCCAGACCGTGGTTTGCCACAAATAGCGCCGCGCCGCGGTCCTCCTTTTGTACGCCGCGCACCGCACTGGTGCACACGGCGAGTACCTTTCCCATATTATCCTCCGATTTGGTTCATGGATTTGTGTTCCGTGATGTTTTCTCGCTGATTGAAGCAGTGCGCGGCGGGTTTTTGCAAAATTGCTTCGCGGAACGCATCTCGCAGCGCGGCATCATCCGCGCCGCCGCGCAGCAGAGGGCGCAGCTCCACGCCTTGCTCATAGCACAGGCAGGGCTTGAGCAATCCGGTGCTGGTCAGCCGCAGACGGTTGCAGCGGTCGCAAAAGCCGTGGCTGACCGCGTCAATCAGCCCGATACAGCCCTGCATACCGGGCGCGCGAAAATACCGCGCAGGTCCATTGCCGCGCGGCTCGTTTACCGGCTTTAGCTGGGGCCAGTGTACGCGCAGACGGTCGAGCGCGATATCAGCGCCTGCCGTTTGGCCGGTTTGGGCCGTTCCCAGTGGCATCCGCTCGATAAACCGCACGTCCACCGGCAGCGCCTGTGTCAACTCAGCCAGCGGGATAAGCTGGTCGGCAGTTTCGGGCAGCAGCACGGCATTGACCTTGGTCGGCAGGCGCGCGGCGCACAGGCGCACGGCATCCAGCACTTCGTCGGCGGTGTGCGTGCGGCGGGTCAAGTGCTGGTACTGCATGTTGTCCAGCGTGTCTAGGCTGATGTTGACTCCGTCCAGCCTCGCCGCGCACAGCTCATCCAGCAGGGGGGGAAGCAGCAGGCCGTTGGTGGTCAGCGTGACCTGACGGACACCGCGCAGCGCTTTGAGCGCACGGATAAAACCTGTGCAGCCGCGCCGCACGAGAGGTTCACCGCCCGTGACCTTGAAGCGGTCGATGCCGAGCGAAACTGCCGCCTCTGCGACGCGCAGCAGCTCCTCATAGCGCAATAAATCATCATGCGCGGTGGGCGGCACGCCCTCGTCCGGCATGCAGTAGCGGCAGCGCAGGTTGCAGCGGTCTGTGATGGACAGGCGCAGATAGCGGATTTCTCGTCCGAATGCATCCAGCATGGTTATACGCCCTTGCCGAAGCCGCAGTTGGGGAAGTGGCATTCGGGACAGTTCAGACACAGCCCGCCATGGCCGAGACCGGCCAGCCAATCCGCCGTGACCGGCACATCAGCCAGCAGGCGAGGTAGGACGAGGTCAAAAATGGTACGTTTCGCGTACATCACGCAGCCGGGCAGGCCGCAGACCGGTCGACCGTCCGGCAGGTAGGAAACGAGGAACATTGCGCCGGGTAGCACGGGCGCGCCGTAGCTGACGATCTGTGCGCCGGATTGACGGATGGCAAGCGGAGTGCGGTCATCCGGGTCGACACTCATGCCGCCGGTGCAAAAAATCATCTGCACGCCGTCAGAAGCCATTTGTGTGATGGCGGCGGTGATTGACTCCGGGTCGTCGCCGCAAATGGCATGCGCGACCATTTCACAGCCATATTCGGCGAGTTTACATTCTAAAACAGGGGTGAACGCATCTTCAATCAGCCCTTTTGCAACCTCGCTGCCTGTGGTCACTACGCCAAAGGAGCGCGGATGGAAGGGGAGCAGCTGCAACAGCGGCGTATCGCCTGCCGTGCGGCGCGCCTGCTCCATCTTTTCCTTTTCGATGACAAGGGGGATAACGCGCGTGCCGCAGAGCTTATCGCCCTTTTTGACCGGAAAACCGCCCGCGCGGGTTGCAATCATCATTTCACCCAGCGCGTTGACCGCGCGCAGACGCTCCACATCGACTAGCAGCAGACCATCCTCGTCTGCAATCAGCTCGATTTTACCCTCTTTAGGAGCGGTTGCGTGCATGTGCGTGCCCTGGCACAGCGCGCGCAGGATTTCGGCCGCATCGTTTTCGTGCAGCATGTTCTCGCCCGCTTCCCAGATATAGATGTGCTCCTTGCCGACACTCAGCAGCACCGGAATGTCCTCCGGCTGGATGATGTGTCCCTTGCGGAACACCGCATCCTTGGTCACGCCCGGGATAATCTGGGTGATATCATGGCACAGGACCTGCCCGACGGCGTCCTGTGTGCGCATCAGTTTCATGATAAGCCTCCAACAGTAAAATGCGGATTGCAGATGCAATCCTTGCTATGGTAAAATTGTATCATATTTGAGCACGAGCAAGCAACTGCTAACCGTTCGGTCGGGGCGGGCAATGTTGCCAAAGTTTTTCGTTATATTTATAAAAGTTCAACGAAAATATGCAAATAACGTTTTATTTGATGAATAAAAGTGCATTTTGTTGGAGAATAATGTGCAGTCCAAGGTGAGGAAAGGAGGAGACGCGAATGGAGCAGCCGCTGAAGGTGCGTGCAAGCCTGCGTATCGTGCGGGAGGATAAGCTGTTTGGTCCAGGGGTGGCGCAGCTGCTGGAAGGGGTCGAAGAACTCGGTTCGCTGCGGCGCAGCGCGGCGCGCATGGAGATGAGCTATAACAAGGCGTGGAGTGTGGTGCATGGCTGCGAGGAGGCGCTCGGCTTTGCGCTGCTGGAGCGGCGCATCGGTGGCGCAGGCGGCGGCGGTGCAGTGCTGACCGAATCGGGAAAAACGCTGCTTGTGCGCTATCGGGCGTTTTCGAACAAAGCGCATGAATTGCTTGACCAAATGGCAGAAGAATATTTTTCGGATATTTTGAAAGAAAGGTGACAAACATGCAGGAACAACAGCCTTGGGTATTGGTGAGGGGCGCGGGCGATTTGGCCACCGGCGTCATTGTGCGGCTGCACCGCTGCGGCTTCCGCGTGGCAGTGACCGAATGCGCCAACCCTTCCGCCATCCGGCGGCGCGCGGCGCTGTGTGAAGCGGTCTGGCAGGGACAGACAACGGTCGAAGGCGTAACCTGCCGCCGCGTGACGAACGCAGACGAAGCGGTACGCGTCTCGCAGGCGGGCGAGGTGCCGCTGTTGGTAGACGAGCGGGCGGCGTGTGTGTCCGCACTGCACCCGGCGGCAGTTGTGGATGCAATTCTTGCCAAGCGTAATTTAGGCACCAGTCGGGAAATGGCGCCCATCACGGTTGGCCTCGGGCCGGGCTTTACCGCGGGTGAGGATGTAGACGCGGTGGTCGAAACCATGCGCGGGCATCATCTGGGGCGTGTGATTTTGCAGGGGGCGGCGATTCCCAACACGGGCGTGCCGGGGGTCATTGCGGGCTATGCTGCCGAACGGGTCATCCACGCGCCTGCGTCCGGCGAAATGGTGTTCGTGCAGGACGAAAATGGACAGACCATCGATATCGGTGCGCTGGTTCACAAGGGGCAGGAAATCGCGCGCGTCGGCGGTGTACCAGTGCTCGCTACGATAGACGGTGTGCTGCGCGGCCTGATTCGCGCGGGCTATCCGGTGAACGAAGGACTGAAAATTGCGGACATCGACCCGCGGCCTGAGCAGGTGGCCTATTGCGATACGGTGTCCGATAAGGCGCGCGCCATCGGCGGCGGCGTGGTTGAGGCACTGCTGCGACTTGCGCGGGAAAAAGGCATTCGGCTGCTGTAAACAAGAAAAGAACGGGCTGTTTGCCCGTTCTTTTTTTATTCTGTAAATATCCAGCGATACAGCAAGGCGGGGTCGGCATGCAGGCTGCCGATGCGGCAGTCCAGCCCATCGGCGCGAAGCGCCTGTGCGGCTGGCTCAGCCTGTGCCGCAAGCGCAGGCGTGTCCGCTTGATTGAGCAGCACGCGCAGCTGTTCCGGCGGCAGGCCGCAAGCCGCGGCGGTTTCGCGCACGCAGTACAGTAGCTCCGGGATGCCGACAAGCTGTTCTGGGTTCGCGGCCCAGTCCGGACACAGCGCATAGCGGTGTACGGCATCTTGTACTGGCTGGCCGAGTGCGGACAACCCGGCAACGACCAGACACAAGTCGGTCTGCGGTGGCAGCATCGGCTCGTCTGCACGGTGCAATTTCAGCGGCAGACGGTGCGCGCCGTCCGCTTCGCACAGCACGATATCGGCTGTCGCCGCCGCCTGCGCGAGCAGGTCGGAGGGGAGTGCGCTCAGTTTGCCGCCGTCTGCTTGCCGGCCCGCACAGACCGCGCCCGGCAGCTGGAGCTGCGCAAGCAGCGCGTCCGGCGTTGGGTCGGTCAGTACCGTGCGGCAGTCCGGCGGCAGAACGGGGAACATATGGGTCGTGGTGGTCACCAGCACGCGGCGGGATGCCAGCGCGCGGGCGAGGACACGGAGCGCGGTCGTTTTGCCGCCTGCGCCGACGATGGAAATAAATTTCGGCTGCATTTCTCAGTCCTCATTCTGCCACAGCAGACGGTATGTGCCATTCTCGACGGCATAGAGCGCTTCCGCGTCTGTATCGAGCAGGTCGCGGCAGTCGGTTTCAGCCGAAAATCGCACGCAGGTGCCGCAGGATGAGCTGAGCGCACGCGGTACGGGCTGCATTTTCGCTGTGCATCCGAGCTTTTGCAACGTCTGAAAGCTCAGCATCGCGCTCAGATGCGTGTGGAAGGTTGCAACAAACTCGCTCATGCCTTTTTGGTCAGCGTCAGGGCGAATTCTTCGTCGCCCGTTTCGCGGGACGCGGCCTCGTAGCCGTTGTTGTTTGCAAAGCGGGTGATGTTTTCCACCGCGCACGGGTCATCAACCAAAACTTCCAGCTTGTCAGGTGCGTTTTTCTTGACTTCCTTCTGCACCATGACTACGGGCATGGGGCAGGAATATCCTCTTGCGTCAATCATTTTGTTTTTCCTCCCGATGTAAATTCGCGTAAGAGATGATGGCAAGCAGCACCAGCCCGATAACAATGCCGATGCGGCCGGTCTGCGCCACGCCGCCTGCGGTGAATACGCCGTCGGTCATCGCGTCTGCGTTGCCCGCCATGCCAAAGTTGTGCGCGAGCGCCGCGCCGACCAGCATGCCGAATACGGTCACCGCGCTGTCGCCGCTGCCCTCACCGGACAGAATGAGCTGGCGCAGCGGACAGCCGCCCAGCAGCACCGAGCCCCAGCCCGCCATTGCCATACCGAGGAAGCTCCACACGTAATCGTGGTGGGCAATCGGCTGTACGGCGAGGGTGGGATTGAAGTTACCCAACACAAGGTTGCCGACCAGAACGGTCACGAAAATGGCGATAAAACCGGTCAGCAGATGAAAATCGCGGAATAGGAACATGTCGCGCAGGCCGCCCGCCATGCACAAACGGCTCTTCTGTGCCAGCACGCCGACAACCAGACCGCCTGCGAGCGAAATCAGCCACGGAGCGTGGCTTGCGCCCGGGCCTGCTTGCGAAAAACGGATGAAAGACGGCGCGAGCAGCAGCAGCGCCAGAACGGCAATGACAAAGCCGGGCAACACAAATCCGTCCGCTTTCTGCACTTTGCGTGCACGGCCAAGCGAAAAGCCCTTTTTCAGGCACAGCACGCCCGCGCCGATGCCCGCGGCAAAGCCGATAAGACCTGCAATCGCGGTCACATCGCCACCGCCCAGACGCAGCACCATGCGCAGCGGGCAGCCGAGGAAGGCCAGCGCGCCGACCATGACAATCATACCCAGCACAAAGCGCAGAGCAGGCGCGGAACCGGCGCGCGCGCGGAATTCCTTGCTCGCAAAGGCGGCAATTGTCGCGCCAAGGACAAGACCGACAATCTCAGGCCGCAGATACTGCACCTTTTCTGCACTGTGCAGGCCTAGTCCGCCCGCAATATCGCGGAGGAAACAGGCAATGCAGAAGCCCATATTAGCGGGGTTGCCCGCCGCCGTGAGCGCCAGCGCCGCAAGGCCGACGACCACACCGGTGCAAATCACCAGATACTTGTTTTTGTTCATGTGAATCTCCTTTGGTTTGTGAAATGTATGCTGCAACAAGGCCGGTTTTACATTTGTCCGGTCCTGTGTTACACTAATTGAAAAGTATGCGGACAAAGTGCTCCGCAGACGTCGGGAGGAAAATGCTATGCATTCGGTTTATCTGGATAATGCCGCGACCTCGTTTCCCAAGCCGCCTGCTGTTGCCGCACGCATGCGCGAATATGTGGAACAAATCGGCGCGAGTGTAAACCGTGGCTCATATGCACCTGCGCAGCAGGCCGAACTCGTTACGCTGCGTTTGCGCCAACGTCTGTGTGAACTGTTTGCGTTTCAATCGATACCGCATGCAGTGCTGACACCGGGTAATACTTGGGGACTTAATCTCTTGCTATTCGGCGTGCTGCGGCCGGGCGACCATTGTCTGGTGTCTGCGATGGAACACAACGCGGTCATGCGGCCGCTTGGGCAGCTTGCCCGCCGCGGCGTGACGTTTGACCGTATCCCGTGCGACCGGGATGGCCGCTTGCAGGTGGGCCAAATCCAGCCGCTGCTGCGGGAGAACACCCGTCTGGTGCTGCTTGCGCATGCGTCCAATGTGTCCGGCACGGTACAGGATGCGCAGGCGGTGGGAGAGATTTGCCGCGCGCGCGGCATTCCCTTTGCGCTTGATGCCGCACAGACGGCGGGTCATGTGCCGATTGACTTTGCCGCGCTCGGTTTGAGCGCGCTGGCTGTACCCGGTCATAAAGGGCTGCTCGGCCCGCAGGGCATCGGTGCGCTGCTGCTGCGTCCGGACTTTGCGGAAACGCTGGAACCGCTGGTCAGCGGCGGCACGGGCAGTGTATCGGATTCGGAGGAAGTACCCGCGTATTTTCCCGACCGGCTGGAGCCGGGCACGCCCAATCTCCCCGGAATATTCGGCTGGGAGGCCGCGCTGGACTATTTGCAGCAAGTGACCGTTTCCGCGGTGCAGGCGCATGACCGCGTGCTATCCCAGCGCTTTCTGGATGGGTTGCGCACCATTTCGAGTGCGGAACTTGTCGGGCCGGATACGGTAGATGGCCGCGTCGGGGTGTTCAGTCTGGATTTCCCAGGAAAGGACAATGCGGAGGTTGCGGTGGCGCTTGAGGAGCGATTCGGCATCCTGACGCGCTGCGGCCTGCACTGTGCGCCCAGTGCGCACCGCACGCTCGGTACGTTCCCGCGCGGCACGGTGCGACTGTCCTTCAGCTGGTTTACCACCGAAAGCGAGATTGACCGCGCGCTGGAGGCAATCGCCGCGGTCAGCGCAGAATAACGCGGGCCGTCCCTGCAAAATCCGAAACCGTTCCGATGCGCCGCGCATCTGGGACGGTTTTTTGCAGTTCGGCTGCCAGTGCGTCTGCGTCTGCGGCATCGACCGCAATCAGCAGTCCGCCCGAGGTCTGCGGGTCATACAGCGCATCCTGCACTTCGAGCGGCACATCGTCTGCTGCGACCAAGGCTTCCGCATATTTGCGGTTTCGGTACATTCCCTCCGGCAGAATCCCCATACGGGCAAATTCGAGTGCTTCGGGCGGGATGGGCAGTGCGGCAACGTCCAGCTCCAGCTGCACGCCGCTGCCTTGCGCCATTTCGAGTCCGTGACCGAGCAGGCCGAAGCCGGTCACGTCCGTGCAGGCATGTGTGCGGAACTGCACCATTGCGTCGCGCGCGGCTTTGTTGAGCGTAGTCATGCGCGCAAAAACAGCATCCAGCACGTCGGGTGGGCATAGGTCGGCCTTGGCGGCGGTTGTCAGGATGCCCGCGCCGAGCGGCTTGGTCAGAAACAACACGTCGCCCGACTGCGCGCCTGCATTGGTCAGGATTTTGTTCGGGTGGACAAATCCGGTCACGCACAGTCCGTATTTGGGTTCTTCGTCCAGAATGCTGTGGCCGCCCGCGATGACCGCCCCGGCTTCATAGACTTTGCTGTAACCACCGCGCAGTAGGTCATGTACTGCGCCGTCCGGCATGGATTTCGGAATACACAGCAGGTTGAGTGCGATGTGTGGCTCGCCGCCCATGGCGTATACGTCGGACAAGGCGTTAGTCGCCGCAATCTGCCCGAACAGATACGGGTCATCCGCAATCGGAGGGAAAAAGTCCACGGTCTGTACGAGTGCAAGGTCATCCGACACGCGATAGACCGCTGCATCATCACTTTTGTCAAAGCCGACCAGCAGATTTTCATCCGCGCGCACGGCAAGACCGTCCAGCAGGCGGGCGAGTGTGCCCGCGCCGACTTTCGCGCCGCAGCCTGCGCAGCTGGCGAGTTTAGTGAGTTTGATTTCTTGTTCCATAGGCCGCTCCTTCTGAAAAAGTGGGGGAAACGGACAAGGGACCGTTATCCTTATAAAAAGATAACATGTGTCGCATGAAAGGTCAAGCGGATGCGTGCACGCCTTTGCATGCTGGGCGAAACTGTGCTATAATGCAGTACATATGATAAAAATACAGGGAGGGGAAGGCCTGTGCTTTCCAATAAAAGCAAAGCAATCGGATTTATTCTGCTGTCTGCGTTCGGCTTTGCGCTGATGAGTACGTTTGTGCGCCTGGCAGGCGATTTGCCGTCCATGCAGAAGTCGTTTTTCCGCAATCTGGTTGCGATGTTTGTGGCGGCGGTGGCGCTGCGGCGCAAGGGCGTCAGCTGGAAATGGGAAAAGGGCAACCTGCCTATGCTGCTGCTGCGCGCAACCTGCGGCACGCTGGGTATTTTGTGTAACTACTATGCAATCGACCGTCTGGTGCTGGCGGATGCGAATATCTTAAATAAGATGTCGCCGTTTTTTGCCATTTTGTTTTCGCTTTTTATGCTCAAGGAGCGTGCAAATATTTGGCAGTATCTGGCGGTGTTGGCGGCGTTCGGCGGCAGCATGCTGATTATCAAGCCGGGTTTTTCGGCGGATATGTTTCCGGCGATGATTGGTCTGTTCGGCGGTATTTTTGCGGGTGCGGCTTATACGGCGGTGCGTGCATTGTCTAAAAAAGGAGAGAACAGCGCGCGCATCGTGTTTTTCTTCTCGACGTTTTCCACGCTGGTTTGTCTGCCTTATTTGATTGTGGATTTCCATCCAATGCAGTGGTGGCAGCTGGTGAGCTTGCTGGGTGCAGGTGCAGCGGCAACGCTTGGTCAGTTCGGCGTGACACTGGCCTATGCGCATGCACCGGCAAAGGAAATCTCGGTGTTCGACTATACGCAGGTGCTGTTTTCCGCGCTGCTTGGCTTTTTCCTGTTCAACCAGATTCCGGACGGGTTGAGCGTGCTCGGGTATATTGTGATTTGTGGTGTATCGGTGCTGATGTTCTTCTATAACCGTACGCTGGAAAGTCGGGAGCAGGCCAGTGGACGGAGTTGAGCTGCGTCGCTCCCGCCGCCGCACGCTAGGGCTGGAGGTCACGCGCGAAGGGCATGTGATTGTGCGTGCCCCGCTGCGTGCGTCGTCGGCTGCGATTGAGCGGTTTGTTCGCGACCATATGGACTGGATTGCCCGCGCACAGGCGCGGCAGCGGGCGCGTTTGGAAGCGCATCCCGAGCCGGATGAGGCACGGCAGGCGGAGCTGATGCGCCGCGCGCGGGAGGAACTGCCACCCAAGGTGGCGTATTATGCGCAGCGGATGGGGCTGAAACCGGCCGGCATGCGTATTACGTCGGCGCGTACACGATTTGGTTCGTGCAGCGCACAAAACCGGCTGTGCTTTTCGTGGCGGCTGATGGACTATCCGGATGCGGCGGTCGACTATGTCGTTGTGCATGAGCTGGCCCATATTGTGCACAAAAACCACGGCCCCCGCTTTTGGGCGCTGGTACAACAGTACATGCCGGATTACCGCGCCCGTCGTGCGCTGCTGCGGGAGTAGGGGCCGAAGGAGGAAGGAAAATGACGATTGCGGAAATCGCGCGCCGCGCAGGGGTATCCAAGGCGGCGGTATCGCGCTATCTGAACAACGGTTATGTCAGTTCGGAAAAGCGGGAAGCCATTCGCCGTGTAATCGAGGAAACCGGTTATGTGCCTTCGCAGCAGGCACAGACGCTGCGCACGGGCAAAAGCCATATGATTGGTGTGATTGTGCCGCGTATTGATTCCGAGTCTATCAGTCGCGTGGTGGCGGGGATTTCGCGCGTGCTGGAAGAACAGGGCTATCGGCTGCTGCTTGCCAACACGGATAATCGCATCGAAAAAGAGCTGGAATATCTGGAGGTGTTCCGCAGCGGCAATGTAGACGGCGTGATTCTGGTAGCAACTATGCTTTCTGCGGCGCATCGCAAGGCGCTGACGGCGCTGGGCGTACCAGCAGTATTGGTTGGACAGCAGATGGATGTGATGTCCTGTGTGTTTCACGATGACCGAGGCGCGGCGCGCGCGGTGACCGAGCTGCTGCTGCAAAACGGTCGTCGGCGGGTAGGGTATATTGGCGTAACGCCGCGCGATAAAGCCGCAGGCGCGGGGCGCCGGGCAGGCTATCAGGATGCTTTGCATGCGGCAGGCGAAGAGCCGCGGCCAGAGTGGATGGAGCAGAGTGATTTCTCCATTGACGGCGGGTATGCGGCGGCGGAGCGGCTGCTGGCCCGCGTACCGGATGTTGAGGGGATTTTTTGTGCAACCGATTCCATAGCGATTGGCGCCAAGAAGCGCTTGGAGGAGCAAGGCAGGCACATTCCGGACGATGTGGCGCTGGCAGGCATCGGACATTCCCGTATGAGTGAGCTGGTACGGCCGCGTCTGGCAACAGCACATTATTATTACCAGACCAGTGGTGAAGAGGCAGCGCACGATCTGCTTGAAATCATTGGGCAGGGTGTGGATAGGAAAAAACAGCTGATGCTTGGATTTGAGGTTTGTCCGGGCGAATCAATATAGCCATAAAAAACGCGAGAGAGCAGCCTGTGTTACACAAAACACAGGCTGCTTTTTTGTGTATGTTACACAGCGCCTGTTGCACAGTGTTCAAAAACGACGGGAAAGGTTTGGATAGAATTGCGCATTTACAAAAATACCGGTACGGCGGTATAATAAATGCAGAAAAGATGAAATCGATTTCATATATAACAAGGAAAGGGCGGAACAAAGGTGGACTATAGCAAAGCGGCTTCCGAGGTGCTGGACTGCATCGGCGGAAAGGATAATGTGATTTCGGCAGCACATTGCGCGACACGTCTGCGGCTGGTGATAGCGGACAATAAAAAGGTGAATAAAGACGCGCTGGAGAATGCGACGGGTGTGCAGGGTGTATTTGAAGCGCAGGGACAATTGCAAATCATCTTCGGCACCGGTACAGTCAACAAGGTGTATGATCAGTTTATCGCGCAGTCAGGTGCAGCGGCCGTCAGCAAGGACGAGGCCAAGGCACAGGCGGCGCAGAAGGGCAACTGGTTCCAGCGCGCTATCAAGACACTGGGCGATATCTTCGTGCCGATCATTCCGGCAATTGTGGCTTCGGGCTTCCTCATGGGTATCATGGAGTCGCTCAAGTTTATGATTAACAACGGCTTTATTACGCTCGACAGCACCAGCTCACTATTTGTGTTTGCCGATTTGTTTTCCAATGTGGCCTATACCTTCCTGCCGATTCTGATCGCATTTTCGGCGGCCAGAGTATTCGGCGGCAACCCGTTCCTCGGTGCGGTTATCGGCATGATTATGCTGCACCCCAATCTGCAAAACGCATGGACGGTGGCCACCGAGGGCGTACATACCTATCAGGAAGTGTTCTTCGGCCTGTATAGCGTGCCGCTGGTCGGCTATCAGGGACACGTTATCCCGGTTATCATCGCGGTATGGCTGATGAGTTTTATCGAAAAGAAACTGCACAAAGTAGTGCCGCCGATGTTCGATCTGTTCGTCACGCCGCTGGTTTCTGTGTTCGTAACCGGCTATCTGACGCTCGCAGCTATCGGCCCGGTGTTCACCACGGTCGAGAATTTCGTCATCAACGGCGTGCAGTGGCTGATTGCCATTCCGTTCGGCATCGGTTCTTTTATCATGGGCGGCCTTTATGCCACAACCGTGGTTTCCGGCATCCATCATATGTATACCATCATTGACCTTGGTCAGCTCAGCACGTATGGACTGACGTACTGGCTGCCGCTGGCCAGCGCGGCAAACGTAGCACAGGGTGGCGCAGCGCTTGCAGTCGCCATCAAGACCAAGAACAAAAAACTCAAATCCATGGCGTTGCCCGCATCGCTCTCCGCGTTTATGGGCATCACCGAGCCTGCTATCTTCGGTGTGAATCTGCGCTTTGTCCGGCCGTTTATCGCCTCATCGATTGGCGCTGCATGCGGCGCGCTGTATGCGTCGGTGGTTGGTCTGGGCGCGACCGGCACGGGCGTGACGGGTATTTTCGGCATTCTGCTGCATCTGCATCATCCGGTACAGTACATCCTCACGATTGGTATTGCAACCGGCGTTGCCTTTGTAATATCGTGGATTCTGGGCATTCCGGAGGAAAAAAACCAAGAGAAAACCGCACCTGTACAGGAGGAAAAGCCTGTCGTTGCCGTGCCGCAGGGAGATATCGCGCTGGTGTCTCCGCTGAGCGGCGAGGCGGTCTCGCTGGAGGAAACCAATGACCCCGCGTTCATGGCTGGGGCGCTGGGCAAGGGTGTGGCGATAAAGCCTGCGGAAAACCGCATCGTTGCACCGTGCGACGCGACAGTATCTGCGGTCATGGGCCACGCGGTCGGGCTGGAATGCGACAATGGCGTGGAACTGCTCATTCATGTGGGCGTAGACACCGTCAATTTGGAAGGTAAATACTTTACTGGCCATGTGCAGGAGGGGCAGCGTGTTAAAGCGGGTGACTTGCTGCTGGAGTTTGACAGCGCGGAGATTCAAAAAGCCGGTTATCCGGTGATTACACCGGTCATTGTGACAAATACGGAAAAATTTGCGTCCGTGGAGCCGTCGTTCGGCACGGTACAGGCTGGGAAAGACACGGTTCTGACGCTGAAATAATAGGAGAGAATCGCCATGAGCAATGCATTACAACGGGATCTTGTGCGGCTGGTGCGCCGTATCGAGCGGGAAGATGGGCCGCGTGCGGCGGCCGACCCGTTCCGCCAGCGTTTTCATCTGATGCCGCCGGTCGGCTGGATGAACGACCCCAACGGCTTGTGCCGCTGCGGCGAGTGGTATCATGTGTTCTATCAGTATGGTCCGTTTGACCCGACGGGCGGCGTTAAGATGTGGGGGCACTATCGCAGCCGTGACCTGCTGCACTGGGAGCAGATGCCGCCCATGCTGTATCCCGACCAGCCGTGGGATATACACGGGGTGTATTCCGGCTCGGCGCTGGTCGAGGATGGAACGCTGTATCTGTACTACACGGGTAATGTCAAGTTTTCGGGCGATTACGATTATATTACGGCGGGGCGCGGTCATAATACCGCGCTCGCCGTCTCGCGCGACGGCGTAACGGTCGAAAGCAACGAGCTGCTGCTGGAAAACAAGGATTATCCGTCCGATTTGACCTGCCATGTGCGCGACCCCAAGGTATGGGCGCAGGACGGCAAGTATTATATGGTGCTGGGTGCGCGTACCAAGGATGATCGCGGCGAGCTGCTCGTCTATGAATCGGCAGACAAGCGGAACTGGCAGCATATCAATACGCTTACAACGCCCGAGCCGTTTGGTTATATGTGGGAGTGCCCCGACCTGTTCTGTCTGGACGGACAGTGGTTTTTGCAGTGCTCACCGCAGGGTGTACGGCAGCAGGGCAACCATTTCCAGAATGTGTACACCTGCGGGTATTTCCCGCTGTGCGGCGACTTCCGCGGTGAATACACGCTGGGAGAATTTCAGGAACTGGATTACGGCTTTGATTTTTACGCGCCGCAGACCTTTGTGGATGGAGAACGTCGTGTGCTCATTGGCTGGATGGGTATGCCGGATGCACCGTATACCAATCCGACCGTAGAGCAGGGCTGGCAGCACTGCATGACCGTACCGTGTCTGCTGCGGCGCGACGGTGAGCGGCTGCTGCGTACGCCTGTTCCGGAAATTGACGCGCTGCGCGGCAAACATGTTGCACCTGAAGATGCAAGCGTATTTGACCTGGAGTGTCGCACGGAAAAACAGGGCAGACTTGTCATCCGTGGCAGCGCTGTGATAGAATGGGAAGAAGGACTGCTTCGTCTGAAGATTGACGGCGGCGGCGCGGGCCGCACGGTTCGCTGTGCAGAGGTGCCTGCGGTGCAAACGCTGCGTGTGCTGGCGGATGCGTCCTCGTTGGAAGTTTTCATAAACGACGGAGAGCAGGTGCTGTCTACCCGCTATTATCCGGCACCCTATACGCATGGCGTGACAGTGTTTGGTGCGGAAATGAAGATTTGGGAGATGGGATCGCTGCAAATTACGGAGCAACAGGATGTGAAATAACATATGTCGGAAATCAAGCTGCTTGCACTTGATCTGGACGGAACGCTGCTCGATTCGCACAGCCGCGTGACGAAAGAAAACGCAGATGCGGTGCGTCTGGCACAGCAGGCGGGGGTTCAGGTTGTGCTGTGTACAGGGCGCAACCTGACCGAGATGCGCGCGTTTAACGCGCAGCTCGACGTCTCTGCGGACTGGGCGGTTATCACCAACGGCGCGGCGGTGATGCGCTTTTCGGATGGCATGCAGATTGCGTATGACGGGCTGGACCGCGCAATGTGCGCTTCGGTGCGCGCAATATGTGCGGAATTCGGAATCGACTTATGTCTGTATACGGCGGACAGGCTGTACTATGGGCGGGATTTTCTGCGTTTCCTGGAGGAACTGCGCCGGCGTGGACGTGTCACTCTGAATGAGGCGGCCGAGGGGTATGAATTTGTCCCGGATGCAGCCGGATGGGACGATGTGCTCGCGCGTGAGGATGGACGCGTGGTCAAGGCCATTCTGCACCATCTTGATCCCAGAGAGATTGACAAAATTACACGGACGCTGGAAAGGACCGGATTATTTGAGTTGACGCCATCGATTATGTATGGCGGTGAGCTGAAAAATGTCGAGATTAACCGAAAGGGTGTGCACAAGGGAGGCGCGCTCGAACGGTTGGCGAAGCACCTTGGTTTTGGCATGGATGCAGTGATGGCGATCGGCGATAGTGACAATGATTTAACCATGCTGCAAATGGCAGGTTTGGGCGTTGCTATGGCAAACGCTGCGCCGAATATTCGTGCGGCAGCGGATGCGGTGACACTGGATAATACGTCAAACGGTGTGGCAGCAGCGGTGAAACAGTTTATTTTGGAGGGATAGGCATGAAAAAAGTGGTGGCGATTGGAGAACTGCTGATTGACTTTGTGCCGCAGCAGAAGGGTTGTGCGCTCGACGAGGTGACGCATTTTGAGCGCGTCGCGGGCGGTGCGCCGGCCAATGTGGCGGCAGCGGTTGCACGGCTGGGCGGTCATGCGGCCATGATTTCACAGGTGGGTGAGGATGCCTTTGGTACCCATATTTTGAAGGTGCTGGAAGGGAACGGCGTGGATATTTCTTCAGTGTTCCGTACAAAGCGCGCCAACACTGGGCTTGCCTTTGTCTCGCTGGATGCTACCGGAAACCGTGAGTTTTCCTTTTTCCGCAATCCGTCGGCTGACCTGTTTCTCGATGAGGCACAGATTCAGCCGGAAATGTTTGCCGACTGTGCAGCGCTTCATTTTTGCTCGGTCGATTTAGTGGATTGGCCCGTTCGGGCCGCGCACCGGCGTGCGATTACGCTTGCGCGCGAAGCGGGCGCGCTGATTTCATTCGACCCCAACGTTCGATTGCCGCTGTGGGATGACCCGGCGGATTGTCAGGCGGCGATTCGGGCATTCCTGCCCAGTGCGGATTTGGTCAAGCTGTCGGACGATGAGGTGGAGTTCGTGACCGGCTGCACGGATGAGCGCGCGGCGGCAAAGCTGCTGTTTGAAGGTGGCTGCAAGCTGCTGCTGGTCACGCGCGGCGCGAACGGTTCGGCGGTTTACACGCCGCAGACCGAGGCATTTACTGATACGTTGTCCGTACCGGTGACCGATACGACCGGCGCGGGCGATTCGTTTATCGGCTCGTTCCTCTATCAGCTGACGCGGGATGGTGTGGGCGTGAATGATTTGTCCACGCTGCCACAGGCGCAGCTCGAAACATATCTGCGTTTTTCCGCGCAGTATGCATCGCTGACCGTGCAGCACAAAGGTGCGGTCATGGCAACACTGGACGAGCTGAAACAGGCGTATCCGGACTAAAATACATAAAAACGGCCTGCACCGATGTGGTGCAGGCCGTTTTGCGGTCAGCAGGTAAAATAGGGGGCAAGCGTGGGAATAACGGCAATGCGTTTGGCCGCATCTGGAAAGTCACGCCGCAGGCGCGCGGCACAGCGGCGACAAAAGTCCTCGTAAAGCATGGGATCGTCCCGCATCTGCTGTTTGAAGCCCCAAACATGCGTGAAAAATCCCTGTTGCGCGCCGGTGAACAGCGATTCCAGATCGGATAGCGCAGCGGCGCGGATATGCTTGCGCGCAGCGCACATTGCAAGCAGACGCTGCTCGGCAAAGACCATGTAGGTTAGCACGTCGTCTGCGTCTGGTGAGCACCGCATAAAGCGGATGGCGGTATCCGTATAATACTGCCGAAAATCATCATCAGCAAGGTAGCAAAGCGCGGTGTTGAACGGCTGAACTGTCCAATCGAAGGCCGCAAAGTCAAAGCCGTGTGTCTGGGTAAATGCATGCGCGTCCGGATAGATGTCGGGCGTGATGTCCTCGCGATGAATCGCGGCAACATTCAGCTCCGTCAGCAGTGGAGAGAGCGGCTTCCAGCAGATGAAGTCGGTGTCTATCATCACACAGGGGGACGGCATTGCGGATAGCGCATACAGCTTGCCTGCGGCCCAGAATGCCATAGGGTTTACGTCCTCCGGCACAGCGTCGAGCAGGGGATGCACGCCTTCATCCCACAAAAAAGAAAGGCCGAGCGCGTCATAATACCGCTGGGCCTTGGTATCGCAAATCATACGGATGGGGCCGTTTTCCCGCCGCCATGCCAGCGCGGACAGCGCGGTGGTCAACAGCTCGAACGGCTCGACCCTGTAAGGGCGGTCGGGCGATCGCGCGAAAAACGGGCGCGTCCAGGTGGAGTGAAACGCACGCAGCATCAAATCAGCTCCAATCCGTAGCCGCCGACCAGATAGGTGCATGAGCCAAACACATATGAGCCGGAACCTGAGGAAAGATAGCTGGTGCGGTACGAGGTGGTGTACGAGGTCACATAGGAGCCGGAACCTGAACCAGAGCCGGTGTGCAGAAAGACCGTGCGGATGACCGTGACCACATGAGTGCCGTTTTCCAAAATCTCGACCGGCGGCAGCGCGCCGCCCATGATGGGAACCGGAGGCTTGCCGTCCTCGGTGGGATACCAGCCGTTCGGAAATGGATCGACCGCAAATACACCGGTGGGTGCGGATTCCTCAACCTCGACGGTTTGCGCTGTGTTTTTTTCGTCTGTGGGCGGCTGGCTGTGACGCTCGAAGCTGTCCTCGTCCATGGCGACGCCATCGAGCGCGCGATAATGCTCCGGGTCCATCGCCAGAATGCCCTCCGGCGCGGGAATGGGCGCGGCGGGTGTCGGTTCTTCCGGCGTGGGCGGATCTTGTTCCGGGGGGGCACAGTGTTTGGCGTAGCTGTCCAGATCAAAAACCACGCCGTCGATCTCTCGGTATTTGCTTGGATCCATCGCCAGAATACCGTTGGATTTTGACATGGCCACGCCCCCTTTTCCTTTGCCTTATATTCAAATTATACTGTACTGCGGGGTAAACCGCAATGAGAAAATCGCGTCGTGAAAAAGTTTTTTCCGCTTTACAGAGGCGTATGCACCGACTATAATGGAAAGCACGGAAAAGGGGAGAAGAACATGGATTTTTTGTCACTGGAACGCTCGGTTTGGCAGGTTCTGCGGGAGGAAAAACGCCCGATCGTTTTATATGGCATGGGCGACGGCGCGGATAAAATTCTCGCGCGGTTTGATGCATGCGGCATTCGCGCATCGGGCGTATTTGCCAGCGATGAGTTTGTGCGCGGACATAGTTTTCACGGCTTTCGGGTGCAAAAACTGTCCGAGGTGATGGAACGGTTCGGCGAAGATGCTGTGATTGTGATTGCGTTTGCCAGCCAGCGGCCCGAGGTGCTGGAAAAAATGTACGCGCTCGACGCGCGGTTCGATGTAGTTGCGCCCGATGTGCCGGTGGTACCGGGGGCGGTGTTTGACGAGGAATTTATCCGGATGCACGAAACGGAGATGCAGCAGGCGTTTGACCTTCTCGCAGATGAGCAGTCGCGGCAGGTGTTCCTTGATACCGTGCGGTTTAAGCTGTCCGGCCGGCTGCGCTACCTGCGTGCCAGCGAGACCGACAAGGACGAGGTGTTTCACACCATTTTGCGGCCCACGCATGAGGAGCATTTTGCAGATTTGGGCGCGTATACGGGCGACACGATCCGAGAGCTGCTGCACTATACCGAGGGTGCGTTTGCGTCCATCACGGCGCTCGAGCCCGACCGACGCAGCTTTCGCAAGCTGACCGCCTATGCAGAAGAGTTGTCCGGCAGCGTCCGGTGCGAGCAGGCGGGCGCGTGGTCGAGTGATACGGTGCTTTGCTTTTCCGATCAGGCGGGACGGCAGTCGCGCGTGGCAAAGCAGGGCAAGGAAACCCAAATGCGCGCGCTGGACAGCGTGCTGGACGGCGCCCCCTGCACCTATTTGAAAATGGATGTGGAGGGCGCGGAGCGCGAGGCGATCGCGGGCGCGGCGCAGACCATCCGTCAGCACCGGCCCAAACTCAATATTGCCGCCTATCACAAAAGCGAGGACTTTTTCCAGCTGCCGTTGCTTGTCCACGCGCTCTGCCCGGATTACCGGCTGTACCTGCGGCACCATCCGTATGTGCCCGCGTGGGACACCAATTTATATGCGGTCTGTCCGTAAAAAATGCTGGAAATTGCAGGGGACAAGCGGTATAATGAAAATACAGTAATCTGTAAAGGAGAGGTTTGCAATGGGATGTTTTTACTGTGACGAGCATCATGAGGGCCGTGAGGCGATCATGTTCAAGGTTGGCGATATGAAGGCAGGTACGCTTTACCTGTTTAAAGATCAGGCGCACAAGGGCCGCTGCGTACTGGCGCTGGGCACGCATAAGAAGGAGCTTTGCGAGTGTGACGATCAGGAGCGCAACGACTTTATGGCCGATCTGGCAGCGGCGTCCGGCGCAATCAAGAAGCTGTGGGGCTGCACCAAGCTCAATCTTGGCTCGTTTGGCGACACCAACCCGCATCTGCATTTCCATATCGTCCCGAAGTATGAGGGCGGCTTTGAGTTTGGCGGCAGCTTTGCCATCACCAATCCCGAGCCGGTACATCTGAAGGACGAGGAATATCAGGAAATGATTGCGGCGCTCAAGAAAGAGTTGAACATCTGATTTTTGATGCAATCAGCAAAAAGGCGAACCCTTATGGGTTCGCCTTTTGTTTGTTTTTCGGACTCATTCATTTTCCGCCAATCGGTAGCCGACGCCCACTTCGGTGAACAGGTATTCCGGTTCGGCGGGATTTTTTTCGATTTTGCGGCGGATATTGGCCATGTTGACGCGCAGAATCTGATTATCTCCACCTGCACGCGGTCCCCACAGCTCCTTGATGATGTAATCGTAGGTCAGCACTTTGCCTGCGTATTTACCGAGCAGCGCGACGATGCGGAATTCACTGAGGGTTAGATGGACGTTTTCACCGCGTACCAGCACCTGATGCTTGTTATAGTCAATGGTCAGATCGCCGACCGTGTAGGTGCCACGCTGGGCAATTTCGCTGCTGGGGGAGGTAGTGCGGGTATGCCGGATAGCGGTGCGCACGCGGGCGAGCAGCTCTGCCGTGCCAAAAGGCTTGGTCAGATAATCGTCTGCACCAAGGTCGAGCGCAGCGACCTTATCGTGCTCATGTGACCGTGCGGAAACAACAACGACCGGCAGGCTCGACCACGAGCGCAGGCTGCTGAGTACCTCCATGCCGTCCATGTCCGGCAGCCCGAGATCAAGAATCACCAAATCCGGGCAATGAGAGGAGATCATCGTCATGGCTTCGTTTCCGGTGCGCGCCTGAATGGTTTCGTATCCGTTGGAGGTAAGGATGGTCGAAATAAAGTGCGCAATGCTTTTTTCATCCTCGACAATCAGTATTTTTTCACGAATATTCATAATGCTTGAGACTCCTTTTCAGATAGCGGCAGCCGAAACGAAAATTCTGCACCGCGGGATAAATTCTTCGCTTCCATGGTGCCGCCGTGCGCCCGCACGATGGCCATGCAGACCGAAAGCCCGATTCCCATGTTGCGTTTGCCGTCGCCGGACGGAGTTTCGCTGCGCTTAAACGTGCCGTCAAATAGTTGCGGCAACTCTTTTGGCGGGATACCGCAGCCGTTGTCCTGTATAGAAAAACGGGCATATGCCTCTTCACGCTGAACCGAAAGTCGGATTTGCGTCACGGTTTGTCCATGTGTGGCGGCGTTTTCCAACAGATTGGAGAGTACTTGTTCGATGAGAATAGCGTCCATCGGCACAAGCAGCAGCTCATCCGGCACAGATACGGCAACCTGAATTGCGGGAAAGCGTTTGTGGAATTTGCGCGCCGTCTCGCCAAGAATTTCTTCGGCGGCTTCCGGAACTTTGGACAGCTGTGTGCGTGTGTCGCCCATGCGTGTGATGGAGAGCAGGTTTTCCACAACGCGAATGAGCCACTGCGCTTCATTGCGCGCATCCTCCAGCAAGGCGCGCTGTTCTTCCTGAGACAGCCCTTCGGTTTCCAGCAGGGTGGAGGTGGCGCCGACGATCGAGGTCAGCGGCGTGCGGATATCATGTGAAACCGAGCGGAGCAGATTGGCACGCATTTTTTCCTTCTCCCCTTCAACGCGCAGGCGTTCCTGCTGCTTGATTTTGGTGGTCATGGTGCAGGTAACCAGTGATACGCCGAGCATGGTCAGAAAGGTGAGTGGATAGCCGGCAAGCGTGAAATTGAATTCCCAATAAGGGTAGGTGAAAATATAGTTGACGCCGATGACGCTGAGAATGGCGGCAAGTGTGCCGAACAGATAGCCATTGGTGAAGCGGGAAATCAGCAGAACGGCGAGCACAAACACGGGCGAGGCAAAACCATCGCTGCTGTCAGCCATGCGCAGCAGGATGCATAGCTCGACTGCGCAGGTGAAAATACCGATAAAGATGAAAAAGTCCCGAAATGTAAATGGGAAAAACGAGACTTTGTTTTGTGCTTGCCACATGAAGATTCTCCTTTGAGATGGCCAAAATATCAAAAGTCTATTCCAATCCAACTATAGTATAACAGAAAAATTGTTAAAAGTCTGCTAAGAACTTGACGAGATCTAAACGGCAGAGAGGCTGACCTTATCGAAAAATTAACGATAGGACCTATGACACCAGCGGCGATGCAACACGGAGATGAGATGACCGGATCATCAAAACACAGGTTGGCCCATTATATCTCTCTTTTTGTGTGTCATGGGAGCACAAACAAAGAAAGAGGTGACAATTTCCTGTAGGCGTGATATAATTTCAAACATATACAGGCTGGGGTACGTTAAAAACCGGCCAAAACGGGTAAACTGGAGTGCCGGCTTGCATGAACGGCGGGCCTGCGCTGCCACAGGAGGTATTTTAGTTTGCTTTGGAGAGCTTTACTGAGCGGGGATTTGCAGTCCGCGTTCATTACGTTGGCGTTGTCGCTTCCCGCAATTGTATTATGCTTGTCAGTGCACGAGGCGGCGCACGGCGGTGCGGCGTACCTGTTGGGCGATCGCACGGCACATGATTCGGGCCGGATGACACTGTCTCCGATGGCCCATATTGACCCGCTTGGGTTTTTGTGCCTGCTGCTGTTTGGATTTGGCTGGGCGCGGCCTGTGCCGGTCAATATTTCCAACTTCAAAAACCGACGCTGGGGCATGGCGCTGACCGCGCTTGCCGGTCCTGCATCCAATTTTGTCACAGCGTTGGTCGCCTATTGCCTGTATGTGCCGGTGTGGATATACGGCACAAGTGCATTCATGCAGACGGTGGGCATGTTCCTGTCGATTGTAGCGAGTATGTCGGTCGGTTTGGGTGTGTTCAACCTGATTCCGGTGCATCCGCTGGACGGCTCGCGCGTTCTGGATGCGTTTCTGCCGTTTTCGTGGTCGCTCAAACTGCAGAGATATCAGAATATCATACTGCTGGTGTTCATTCTGGCACTGTGGCGCGGCTGGCTGGACGGAATCATGAGCTGGGTTGGCATGCGCATCCTGCATTTGGCGCTGCAGCTGGTCAATCTGTTTCTGTAAGGATTACGCGGCATGGAATTTCATCTGGAGAATTTTGACGGTCCGCTTGACCTATTGCTGCACCTGATTGCAAAAAACAAGGTCAGCATTTACGACATCCCGATTGCGGAGATTCTGGAACAATACATGGAAGTGCTGCATGCAGCCGAGGCGATGGATCTGGATGTGGCGGGGGATTTTGTCGCTATGGCGGCGCAGCTGGTGTATATCAAATCTAAAATGCTTCTGCCGCGCCATGAGGAAGAGGAAGAGGAGGACCCGCGTACCAGTCTGGTGGAAATGCTGCTGGAATACCAGCGTATCAAGGAAACAGCGTCCTTCTTCCGGGAAAAAGGCGAGATGGGGCGCGATATTTTTGTCAAGCCGCCGGAGCATCTGGGCGATACACCCAAGGAATACCGACAGTCGGTCAGCGACCTTATCCGGGCAGCCAACAACATGCTGCGCCGGGCGCAGCGGCGCGTGCCGCCGCCGGCCAGTGCGTTTTCCGGCATTGTTGGGCGGGAGCCTGTGCCGGTTGAGGGACGGATTACTTCTATCCTCAAGCGTTTTTTGCACCATGTCCGGCTGCCGTTTCGTCGTCTGTTTGACGATGCGAGAAGCCGTTCGGAGATTGTGGCAACTTTTCTGGCGGTTTTGGAGCTGTCCAAGAACCGGCGTATCCGGCTGGAAGGGGACGGCGAGGATATGGAACTGACGCTGATAGATGATAAAGGAGAGTAACGTGCGATGACCCAACTGGAGGCCGGGCTGGAGGCCGTGCTGTTTGCTGCAGGCGACGCGGTGCCGGTGGATCGGCTTGTTGCCGCGCTGGAAACCTCGCGCGATGCGCTGCTGGATGCGGCCGCCGCGCTGGAAAATCTGTATGATTTTGAAAACCGCGGCATCATGTTGCTGCGTCTGGAGGACAAGCTGCAGCTTTGTTCGCGCCCGCTTTATGCCGAGGCGGCACGCCGCGTGACCGAGTCGCGCAAGCCGCCGTCGCTGTCCGCTGCTGCGCTTGAGGTCTTGACCATCGTGGCATACCGCCAGCCGGTCACCCGCGCGTTTATCGACCAACTGCGCGGCGTGGATTCGGGCGGCACCGTGGCTGGCCTTACGGAAAAAGGGCTGATTGAGGAGGCGGGCCGGCTGGATGTGCCCGGACGCCCGATGCTGTTCCGCACGACCGAGGCGTTTTTGCGCACCTTTGGTCTGAGCGGGCTGGAGGAGCTGCCCGCGCTGCCCGCACTGGAGGAAAACGAGCAGATGGAGCTGGAGCTGGAGGAGTCTGCCGAGCAGCCGCCCGCACAAATGATAACGCTGACGCCGCCGGTGCCGCAGACATCCGGTGGAGAGGATACTCAGCCGCCGGACGCACCGCAGGAAACGGAGTGAAACGTGCATGTCGGTACTACTCGTGATACTGGCGGCAGTCTTGGGGCTTGCGCTGCTTGTGCTGCTGCTGATTCTGTTGCTGCTGTGTGTGCGAACCGGCATAGATATCGTCGGGGTCAATGGGGATGTGAGCGCGGAAGTGCGTTATGGCCCGGTGCGGATTCCAGTCTGGCCGCCGCCCCGACGGAAAAAAGAAAAGCCGTCATCCGAACAGCAGGAGGGCGGACAAAAGCCGCAAAAAAAAAGAAAAAAGAAAAAGTACCGGTATTCGCTCAACCGGGAGGAACTGGATATTGGTGAACTGGCGGATTTAACGCACCGTTTGCACAGTGATTTAACCGATGCAGTGCAAGTCAGCCGCTTGCGGGTGCGTGTGATCATCGGGACGGATGACGCCGCCAAAACCGGCATTTTGCTCGGAGAGTCCGCGGCACTGACCGGCATGATTGTCCCGTTTTTGGAGAATACTTTTACCATGCGGGATTATCATGTGAATGTGGATGCGGATTTTGAGGCCGACCACACGGAATGGGCGTTAACTGTGTTCTGCTGGCTGCGGCCGTTGCGGGTGCTTTGGTGTCTGCTGCGGCACAGCGGGGAACTGTACCGGATGTATAAACGAATGATAAAGAAAGAAGAGGCGATAACACATGAGTGAGCATCCCATCAGCAATCTGATGACGGAAACCATGGCCAAAATCAAGGAAATGGTGGACGTGAACACGATCATCGGCACGCCGATCACCACGCCGGACGGCACAACAGTCATTCCGGTGTCCAAGGTGACCTTTGGTTTTGCGTCCGGCGGCAGTGATTTTGCGCCCAAGCATATGCCGTCCGGCGCACCGCTGGCCTTTGGCGGCGGCGGCGGCGCGGGCGTTACGGTTTCGCCTGTGTGCTTTCTGATCATCGGACGCGACGGCAGTGCCAACATTCTGGGCGTCAACGCACAGGCATCCACGACGGTCGACCGCTTGGTGGAAATGATTCCGGGTGCAATTAACAAGGTTTCCAGCTTTGTGGAGGGCTACAAGGGAAAAATGCAGCCCGACCAGCAGCCTGCGGCGGAAACCGACGAATAAGGCCGCGTTTCTCCGCAAAACCTACTCACAGATATGCTGAGTAGGTTTTGTTATGCAGGGGAGAGATGCGAACGTGAAGAAACTACTGTGCGGCCTGCTGTGCTGTGTGCTTTGTCTGCCTGCTGCCGGCGCAATCAGCGCAAAGGCAGCTATTGTAATCGATGCGGACACCGGTGAAGTGCTGCTGGAGCAGAATGCAGATGCCCGACTGCCGATGGCGTCCACTACCAAAATTATGACGGCGCTCGTGGCACTCGGAGAGGGTGACCTCGACCGGGAATACAAGGTCCGCAAGGAGTATACGCAGGTGGAAGGCTCATCCATGTATTTACAGGAGGGTGAAACGCTCACCCTGCGCGATACGCTGTACGGTCTGATGCTGGAATCGGGCAACGATGCGGCGGTCGCGATTGCGGGCGAATGCGGCGGGCTGGAAACGTTTATACAGAAAATGAACGACAAGGCGGCTGCCCTCGGGCTGACGAACACCCATTTTGACAACCCGAACGGTCTGCCGAGTGAGACGCACTATACCACCGCGCGTGAGCTTGCGGTCATCACGGCCGAGGCGCTGCGCGACCCGGTATTCCGGCAGATTGTATCGACCGAAAGCTACACGGTGGGGCAGCGCACCTTTACCAACCATAACCGGCTGCTGAGCATGTATGACGGTGCGATTGGCGTCAAAACCGGTTATACCAAGGCGGCGGGGCGCTGTCTGGTGTCTGCGGCGGAGAAAAACGGCCGCACGGTAATTGTGGTGACGCTCAACGACCCGGATGACTGGAATGATCACATGGCGCTGCTGGATCAGGGCTTTGCGCAGTATGAGCAGGTGACCCTGCACGAGGCAGGCGAACAGATTATGCAGCAGCAGGTGTTCGGCGGCAATGCAGATACCGTGCCGCTCGTCGCGCGCAATACCGTGACCGCGATGCTTCTGCCCGGCGAGCAGGAGCGCATCCAGACCGTGAGGTACGGCGATCGGATTTGTTATGCGCCGGTGGTGCAGAGCGCATCCGCCGGGCGGATTGAATACCGTCTGGACGGAATGGTGCTGGCGGACGATGCGCTGGTATACGGCGGGGCGGTGCTGCTGCCGCCCGAGGAAAAGAGCATCACCGAACGGATATGGGACCGTCTGTTTGGTGATGATTGACAGAATAGGATGGAGGACAACAAGTGGAAGAGAGACTGCAAAAGCTGCTCGCACAGGCGGGGTTGTGTTCGCGCCGTGAAGCAGAGCGTTGGATTTTGGAGGGCCGTGTTCTGGTTAACGGCCATGCGGCGTCGCTGGGCGACCGCGCGGATTTGCGGCGCGACAAAATTCAGGTGGACGGCAAGCCGATCGGTATGGCGGAAGAGAAACGCTATCTGATGCTGTACAAGCCGCGCGGTTATGTGACGACGCTGCATGATGAACGTGGACGAAAGACCGTAGCTGATCTGGTGCGGGACTGCGGCGCGCGTGTGGTGCCGGTCGGGCGGCTGGATTACAACTCGGAAGGGTTGCTGCTGCTGACCAACGACGGCGAGCTGGTCAATGCGCTGACCCACCCGCGGCATGAGGTGGAAAAACATTACGAGGTGCGCGTGCGCGGCCGGTTGGAGAATATCCCGCGCCTGTCAGAACCGATGACAATCGACGGATATGCAATCCGTCCGGCAGAGGTTGTCATTTTGGAAAGAGACGAGCAGAGCGCCAAACTGCGTCTGACCATCCATGAAGGCCGCAACCGTCAAATCCGCAAAATGTGCGAGCAATGCGGACTGGAGGTACGCCGACTCAAGCGGGTGGCAGTAGGCAAGCTGCCGCTGGATACGCATTTGAAATCGGGCGCGTGGCGCGACCTGACGGCGGACGAGCTGGCCTACTTGCAGGAAATTGCTGCAAATTTGCAGGATTGATGCAAAACTTCTTGCATTTTGTACGGTAACCGCTTAAAATAGAAACGGCAAAATGCAGGTTTTGCATGCCAAGGGAGAGAAACCATGAACGACCTGATCAATAAAATCCAGAGCGAGCTGTCCGGCTTTTCCAAGGGACAGAAGCAGATTGCGCGCTTCATATTGGAGCACTATGACAAAGCCGCCTTCATGACGGCCAGCCGTCTGGGCACGACCGTCGGCGTGAGCGAATCCACTGTGGTGCGGTTTGCGACTGAATTGGGCTACGACGGCTATCCGCATTTGCAGCGCGCCCTGCAGGAGATGATTCGGAACAAACTGACCTCGGTGCAGCGTATGGAGGTGTCAAGCGACCGCATGGGTGGACGCGATGTGCTGCAGACGGTGCTGCACGCGGACATGGACATGATTCGGCAGACGCTGGACGAAATCGACCGGGACGCCTTTCAGGGCGCGGTGGATGCGCTGATCGGGGCGAAACGGATTTACATACTCGGCGTGCGCTCTTCGAGTGCGCTGTCCAATTTTGTTGGATTTTATTTTAACCTTTTGTTTGAAAATGTGACGCTTGTACATACCAACAGCGTCAGTGAAATTTTTGAGCAGGTGCTGCGCGTCGGACCGGGTGATGTGGTGCTCGGCGTCAGCTTCCCGCGTTATTCCAAGCGCACGCTCAGTGCGATGCAGTATGCGCGCGATCGCGGCGCGCGCGTCATTGCACTGACCGATTCGCGTCTGTCACCTTTGGCGCGCGTAGCCGACCATTTGCTGCTTGCGCGCAGCGATATGGCGAGTTTTGTTGATTCGCTGGTAGCACCGCTTTCGGTTGTCAATGCACTGATTGTTGCCGTCGGCATGAGCAGGCGCGACGAAATCGAGCAGACCTTCAACAAGCTCGAGCGCATTTGGGAGGAATACGACGTATACGAAAAGCCGGAGGACGAGACAAATTGAATATTCTGGTAGTCGGCGGCGGCGCGGCAGGGCTGATGGCTGCGGGCACGGCAGCGGAAAATGGTGCGCGTGTAACGTTGTTTGAGACGAATGAAAAGGTTGGTCGCAAATTATTCATCACCGGCAAGGGCCGCTGCAATGTGTGCAATGACTGCGATGCGCAGACGGTTTTGCAGAACGTGCCGGTCAATCCGCGGTTTTTATATTCCGCGCTGGATTGCCTTTCGCCTGCGGATGTGATGGCGTTCTTTGAAGCGCATGGCGTGCCGCTTAAGACCGAGCGTGGCAACCGTGTTTTTCCGGTTTCGGACAAGTCCGCGGACATTATTGACGCACTTTTTACCTGGATCAAACGTCTGGGTGTTACAATCATACAGAAAACAGTGGAACAACTGGAAATACAGGATAACCGTGTCACCGGTGTGCGCGCGGGCGGCAAGGCTTACGCGGGCGACCGTGTGATTGTGGCCACCGGCGGTGCATCCTATCCGCAGACCGGCTCGACCGGAGACGGCTACCGTTTTGCTAAGCAGGCAGGGCACACGGTTGTGCCGCCCAATCCTTCGCTTGTGCCGCTGGTCGAGGGAGGGGAGACTTGTCGGGAGCTGATGGGACTGAGCCTGCGCAATGTGCAGGTGACCGTGTTTGAAAACAACAAAAGGATTTTTTCCGAGTTCGGCGAGATGCTGTTCACGCATTTTGGCTTGTCCGGCCCGCTGATTCTGTCTGCGTCCGCGCATATGCGGCATTTTGGAAGTAAGACATATCATGTTGAAATTGACCTCAAGCCTGCGTTGGACGAAAAAATGCTGGATAAGCGTCTGCTCTCGGACTTTGATAAGCATAAAAACAGCGATTTTATCAATGCGCTGGGCGATCTGCTGCCCCGCAAAATGATTCCCGTGGTGGTGCGGATGTCCAAAATCGACCCGCATGCCAAGGTAAACAGCATCACTAAAGTGCAGCGTGCCTCGCTCTTGCATACACTCAAGCATTTTTCGGTGGCGGTGTCGGGCAAGCGTCCGATTGCCGAGGCAATTGTGACAACGGGTGGCGTGAGTGTGCGTGAGGTCAGCCCGAAAACCATGGAGTCGAAAAAATGCGCCGGTTTGTATTTCGCAGGCGAGGTGCTGGACGTAGACGCCTACACGGGCGGTTTTAATTTGCAAATCGCGTGGTCAACCGGCCGGTTAGCCGGGGTATCCGCCGCGCAGGAGGAGGAATCGTGATGGGTTATATTTCTGTCGCCATCGACGGCCCGTCGGGCGCGGGCAAATCGACGGTCGCGCGTGCGGCGGCGGCACAGCTGGGTTATGTGTATGTGGATACGGGTGCAATGTATCGCGCCATCGGCCTTGCGGTGTGCCGTAAGGGTATTTCCGGGGACGATACGGCGGGCATTGTTTCGGTTTTGCCCGAAATTACGCTTTCGCTGACCTATCAGAACGGCGCGCAGCATATTCTGCTGTGCGGCGAGGATGTGTCCGAGGCCATTCGAACGCCGGAGATTGCAAAGTATGCTTCTCAGGTGTCGGCGGTGCCCGAAGTGCGGCAGTTTCTGCTCGACACTCAGCGGAATATGGCCAAAAACGGCAATATACTCATGGACGGGCGCGACATTGGCACGGTTATTCTGCCGGATGCGCCGGTCAAGATTTTTCTAACGGCCTCGGCCGAGGCGCGTGCGCAGCGACGCTTTTTAGAGCTGCGCGAGAAAGGACAGCAGGTGACGCTGGACGAAGTGCTGCGCGATATTCGCCAGCGCGACCATAAGGACATGACGCGCGCAGTTGCACCGCTGAGGCAGGCGGAGGACGCTGTGCTGCTGGATACGAGTGATATTACGCTTGAGCAGAGCATCCAGGCTGTGCTGCGCATCATTCGGGAAAAAACGGAGGAAAATCCATGAAATTCAAATTCCACCGCTGGTTTCAATGGCTTGCGGTGCCGTTCGTGGCGCTGGGCTTTCATATCTATTTCGGATATAAGATAATCGGCCGGGAGAATATCCCGGAGGGCGGCTGCGTGGTCTGCCCCAATCATGTGCAGCTGTCCGACCCACCGTTTGCAGCCGTGGCGCTGGGACACAAAACGCCGCTGCGTCTGATGGCGAAAAAAGAGCTGTTTCAAGGTAATAAGCTGTTTGCGTGGTTGATTGCAGCGCTGGGCGCGTTTCCGATTGACCGTGAGGGCGCGGATATCACAGCTATTAAGACGGCGCTGGGCGCGGTGCGCGAAGGCCGCAAGCTGATTATCTTCCCGCAAGGCACACGCGGCGCGGGCGAGGGCGAAACCAAAAAAGGCGCGGCGATGCTGGCGGTCAAGACCCGCGCGCCGATTCTGCCGATGTACATCACGGAAAACAAGAGCTTTCGCTGCAAGGCAACCGTTGTCATCGGTGAACCCTTTCGTCCGGATGCAAAAGAAAAGGATTATGGCGTGATTGCGGATGATATTCTGCACCGTATTTACGCGCTGAAGGAAAAAGTATGAGTGTTACAGTTGCAAAAACCGCAGGATTCTGCTTTGGGGTGCGTCGCGCGGTCGATTTAGCCGAGCAGCAGGCCGGAAAAAACGGCGTGCTTTACGCCTACGGTGAAATTATCCACAATATGCATGAGATTCGGCGACTGGAGGAGCGCGGCGTGCGCACCGCGCAGACGCTGGAGGAAATTCCGGACGGGGCAAAGGTGCTCATCCGCGCGCACGGCGTGCCGCGCACGGTTTATGATACCCTTGCGGCAAAAGACTGCGAGGTTTTCGATGCAACCTGTCCCTTTGTCCAGAAAATTCACCGCATTGTTGACCGGGAAAGTCGGGACGGTCGCCTGATTGTCATTCTGGGCAGCGCGGGCCATCCCGAGGTTGTGGGGATTCAAGGTTGGTGCGGTGAGTCGGTCGTGCTGGAGGGAGAAGCACAGGCGCGGGCGTTCACCGAGCAGTTGGAGATGGTTGACAGGCCGCTTGCCGTAGTTGCACAAACCACTGTCAATCGGGCAATTTGGAATATTTCCGTCGGTCTGATAAAAAAAAGGTGTACAAACCTCAAAATTTTTGATACAATATGTAAAGCGACGGATGAGCGTCAGTCGGAGGCTCGTCTGCTTGCCGGTGCGTCGGATCAAATGGTTGTGATCGGCGACAAGAAAAGTTCCAACACAAAACGGCTGTATGAAATCAGTCGGTCGCTGTGCAAAAATGTGCTTTATATCGAGGACGCCGCGGAGCTTACGACGCAGGAGCTCTGCCGGGATGGGCGCGTCGGGATCACAGCAGGGGCATCGACACCGGCATGGATAATTAAGGAGGTCAGTAACATGATGAGCGAAGAAACGAAAATCGAAAATGGCGAGGACTTTGCCGCAATGCTCGAAGAGTCCTTCAAGACTTTAAATACAGGAGAGAAAGTCACCGGTACCGTTGTCGCAGTGTCCACGACCGACGTACAGGTCGACCTTGGCGTTAAGCACACTGCGTATATCCCGGTCAGCGAACTGTCGGATGATCCGAATTACGATGTAGCTGCCAACATCCATCCGGGCGATGAGATCGAAGCGGTTGTAGTTCGCGTCAACGACGGCGAGGGTACGGTTACTCTGTCCAAGAAGCGCGTTGACCAGCTCAAGGGCTGGGAGACCATCGAGAAGGCGTATGAGGAACACACTGTTGTGGAAGGCACCATCGTGGAAGAGAACCGCGGCGGTGTGGTTGCTACCGCATTTGGCGTGCGCGTCTTTATTCCGGCCAGCCAGACCGGCGTGCCGAAGGATCAGCCGATGAGCCAGCTGGTAAAGACCAAGCAGTCTTTCTATATCACCGAGATCAACCGTCAGCGCAAGCGCGTGGTTGGCTCTATCCGCCAGATCCAGCAGGAAGCTCGCAAGGCTGCTGCCGAGAAGATCTGGAGCACCATCGAGGTTGGCAACGAGTACGAGGGCACGGTCAAGAGCCTGACCTCCTACGGCGCGTTTGTTGACATCGGCGGTGTGGACGGCATGGTTCACATTTCCGAACTGTCTTGGGGCCGCATCAAGCACCCGTCTGAAGTTGTCAATGTCGGCGACAAGGTCAAGGTGTTCGTTATCGGTCTGGATAAGGAAAACAAGAAGATCTCCCTCGGCTACAAGCGCGAGGAGGACAATCCGTGGAACGTATTCAAGTCCAAGTACGGCGTGGGCGACGTGGCTGAGGTTAAGATCCTCAAGTTTATGCCGTTCGGCGCATTCGCTGAGATTGTTCCGGGCGTGGACGGCCTGATTCATATCTCTCAGATCGCGGATCACCGCATCGCTAAGCCCGAGGATGTGCTCGAGGTTGGCCAGCAGGTTGAGGCCAAGATCATCGACATCAACGATGAGAAGAAGAAGGTTTCTCTCTCCATCCGTGCGCTGCTCGTTGCGGATGACGAGTACGACGAGGAGTAATTCCGAAGCTGCAAAGAAGCACCCCAAACGGGTGCTTCTTTTTTGTGTTTGCGCTGCGTATACTGTCCCCGGAGGGGGCGGAAGTTATGCGGCGGCGCAGGTATCGCGGAAGAGGGAAAGGCTTGCGGCTGATGGTGCTGCTGGCTGTGTTGGCTGCCGCCGGTATCATGGCGACCGTGCGGATGCGGCAGATTTTCATGGAATACGCCACCAATGTCTGCGAGGACAGCGCAATTCAGGAGATCAACAACCTGATGCAGGAGGAGGTCTTTTCCGACCCCAAGACATACGAAAATATGGTGGTTCTGGAGCGAGATAGCGAGAATCATGTCACCGCGCTGCGCACGGATGTGATTGCCATCGGGCAAATCAAGGCGCGGCTGGTCAACGGGCTGTTTGAGCGGCTTAGCGATTTGGAACAGACAACGGTTGAGGTGCCGCTCGGCACGGTGTTTGCCCCAAACTATTTTACCGGCATGGGGCCGTCGGTGGACATCGGCATGGCGGGCCTGACCCAGATGGAGGCCGAGTTTGTCAGCGCCTTTTCCGCGGCAGGTATCAACCAGACACGGCATAACATCATCATCGAAATCCATGCGGGTTTCCGTATTCTGACGCCGCTGGGCGGCGAGGACCGTGAAATTGTCACCAGCTATCCGGTCACCGATACGGTGATTGTCGGTACCGTGCCCGAGCGATATACCTATATTGACGATTTGGGTTCCGGACTGCTTGGGGAGATCAGCGATTATGATAATTCGTCGGAAAACGGAAAATAATACTTCCGAATAAGCCAAAAATTTGATATACTATATTCTGTATTGGAATGTGAAGGGGTGCTTGCATGGATGCCCTCGGGCAGATCACCGCATTGCGTGAAAAGCTGCGGTATCATAACGAAAAATATTATAACGAAGATGCACCGGAGATTTCGGATTACGAATATGATATGATGCAGCGTGAGCTGCGCGCACTCGAAGCTGCGCATCCGGAATACGCGGATGCGGATTCTCCGACGCAGCGCGTCGGCGGCACGGCATCCGGCCGGTTCGCCAAGGTCACGCATGCCTATCCGCTTGAGAGCTTGCAGGATGTTTTTTCCTTTGACGAGCTTTCCGAGTTTTATGGCCGCGTCGAAGGCTCGGTCGGGCAGGCGGAATATGTGGTCGAGTATAAAATCGACGGGCTTTCGGTTGCGCTGGAATACGTCGACGGCGAATTTGTGCGTGGCGCGACGCGCGGCGACGGACAGGTCGGCGAGGACGTGACCGCCAACCTCAAGACGATAAAGGATATTCCGCATAAGCTGGAAAACGCGCCGCCGCACCTGATTGTGCGCGGCGAGGTCTATATGAAAAAGTCGGTGTTCGACGCGCTCAACAGGGAGCTGGAGCTGCACGAAAAGCCGCTGCTCGCCAATCCGCGCAACGCGGCGGCGGGTTCGCTGCGGCAAAAGGACAGCAAAATCACCAAGCAGCGCAAGCTATCCATTTTCTGCTTTAATATCCAGAATGCGGACGAGCTTCCGCTGACCAGCCATACTGATTCACTTGATTATCTGAAATCGCTTGGTTTTCCGGTCAGTCCGCGCTATCCGGTCTATACCAATCCTGCGGATGTACAGCGTGAGATTGAGAACATGGGCGAGACGCGGGGCGAGCTGGATTTCGACATCGACGGCGCGGTCGTCAAAGTCAATTCGTTTGCCCAGCGACAGACACTCGGCTCGACGGCGAAGTTCCCGCGCTGGGCGGCGGCGTACAAGTACCCGCCCGAGGTCAAGCAGACACTGCTCAAGGATATCATTATTTCGGTCGGACGCACGGGCGTTTTGACGCCCAATGCGGTGCTGGAGCCGGTGCGGCTTGCGGGCACGACCGTGTCGCGTGCGACGCTGCACAACCGCGACTTCATTCGCCAACTGGATGTACGGGTGGGGGACACGGTTTCGGTGCGCAAGGCAGGCGAGATTATCCCGGAAATTATCGGGGTGGCGCTGGATAAGCGTCCCGCGGATGCGCAGCCGTATGAAATGCCGAAGCTTTGTCCGGTATGCGGCGCGCCGGTATTTGAAGATGACGAAGAGGCCGCCATCCGCTGCACAGGTGCAGCGTGCCCGGCGCAGCTGCTGCGCAATCTGATGCACTTTGCCTCGCGCGACGCGATGGATATTGACGGCTGCGGCGAAGGCAATTTGCAAAAACTGATTGACGCGGGGCTAGTGAAATCCGCTGCTGATTTGTACGACCTGACAGTGGAGCAGCTGCTGCCGCTCGGCAAAAAGGTCGATACTTGGGCGAACAACCTGCTGCGCGGCATCGAGGCGAGCAAAACGCGCGACCTGTCGCGGCTGCTGTTTGCGTTCGGTATCCGGCATGTTGGGCAGAAAGCGGGCAAGATACTGAGCAACCATTTCGGCAGCCTGGATGCGCTGCTCGCGGCATCGGTCGAGGAAATGACCGAGATTCGAGACATCGGTCAGACGACCGCGGAAAGCATTGCGGCGTGGCGCGAACTCGACCAGTCGAAAGAACTCATTGAAAAGCTGCGCGCGGCGGGCGTGAATTTTGTCGGCGAAAAGACTGCAAAAAGCGACCTGCTTGCAGGAAAGACGATTGTGGCCACCGGCAGTCTGACGCTCTACACTCGCAAAGAGATTAATGACCTGATTGAGTCGCTCGGCGGCAAGGCGGCCGGGTCGGTTTCCAAGAAAACAAGCTATGTGGTGGCCGGGGAAAACGCGGGCAGCAAGCTGCAAAAGGCAGCCGAGCTTGGCATCCCGGTCTTAACAGAGGAAGAATTCAAAAATATGATACAGCAGGAGGAACTTTGACATGGCAATTTCCAGAAAAGAAATTGAGCACATCGCATCCCTTGCGCGTCTGGACTCAACGGGCGGCATTTTTGACCGTCTCGCGGATGACATGCAGGGTATCGTCGGCATGGTGGACAAGCTCGCGGAGCTGGACCTTGGCGACATCACGGACGTTATCAACACGGAGCGCAAGAACGCGTTTCACGAGGACGTGGTTGTGCAGGAGTATACGCCTGATGAGCTTATCGAGCCGAACGCGCCGGACTTTCAGGCGGGCGGCGTAGCCGTGCCGCGCGTGGTAGAATAAGGGGGACAGAAGCAATGGCACTTTTTGAGAAAACAGCGGCCGAGCTTTCCAAAATGCTCGCCGATAAGGAAATCTCCGCGGTGGAGCTTGCACAGGATGTTTTCGCCCGCACGAAAGCGGTCGAGGACAAGGTGCAGGGTTATGTGACGGTCGCGGAGGAGTCTGCGCTCGCGCAGGCAGCTGAAGTGGACAAGAAGCGTGCTGCAGGCGAGAAGCTGTCCGCACTGGCGGGCATTCCGGTTGCCGTTAAGGACAACATTTGCACCAAGGGGACGCTGACTACCTGCGCATCCAAGATGCTGTACAACTTTAAGCCGCCGTACAACGCGACGGTGATGGAGAAGCTGACCGCAAACGATATGGTCATGACCGGCAAGGCAAACATGGATGAGTTTGCAATGGGTTCGTCCTGTGAAAATTCGGCCGCGCATCCGACCCACAACCCGCACGGCTTAAACCGCGTGCCGGGCGGCTCGTCCGGCGGTTCGGCGGCGGTCGTTGCGGCGGGCGAGGTTCCGCTGGCACTCGGCTCGGATACCGGCGGATCGATTCGTCAGCCGGCGTCCTTCTGCGGCGTAGTCGGCCTTAAGCCGACCTATGGTGCGGTTTCCCGTTACGGCCTGATCGCATTTGCGTCTTCGCTCGACCAGATTGGCCCGTTCGGCCGTTCGGTAGAAGATGTAGCGATGCTGCTCGATGCCATCACCGGTCACGACCCGATGCACGATTCGACCTCGGTCAAAACCCCGTTTGAAGGCTCGACCCGTGCAAACCTGAATGCCGATATCAAGGGCATGAAGATCGGTCTGCCCAAGGAATATTTCGGCGCGGGTATTTCGGACGCGGTACGTGAGAGCGTGCTGGCCGCTGCCGAGACGTACAAGAACCTCGGCGCAGAGGTGTTCGAGATTTCGCTGCCGCTGGTTGAATACGCGCTGCCGGTGTACTACATCCTGTCGTCTGCCGAGGCATCGTCCAACCTGGCGCGCTTTGACGGCGTGAAGTACGGCTATCGCACCCCGAACGCGGGTGATGATCTGATTGCGCTCTACACCAAGAGCCGTTCTGAGGGCTTCGGCGCGGAGGTACAGCGCCGCATCATGCTGGGCACCTATGTGCTGTCCTCCGGCTATTACGACGCATATTATAAGAAGGCGCGCGCGGCGCAGCGCAAGATCCGAGAGGAGTTTGCAAATGCGTTTGAGAAGTGCGATGTCATTCTGACACCGGTTGCCCCCACTACCGCTTATGAAATGGGCTCCAAGACCACCAATCCGCTGGAGATGTACGCAGGCGATATCTGCACGGTATCGGTCAATATCGCGGGCCTGCCGGGTCTGGTGCAGCCTTGCGGCTTTGACGCAGATAAGATGCCGATCGGCATGCAGCTCATCGGGCCGCGCTTTGGTGAGCAGAAGCTGCTGGACGCGGGTCTTGCATTCGAGCAGGCGTCCGGCCTGAAAAACATCATCGCGGCACTGTAAGGGAGGAATAGACAAATGAAATATCAAGCTGTCATCGGCCTTGAGGTGCATGCGGAGCTGTCCACCAAGAGCAAGATTTACTGCTCGTGCTCGACTTCGTTCGGCGCACCGATCAATACCCACACCTGCCCGGTTTGCACCGGTATGCCGGGCGCGCTGCCTGTGCTCAACAAGCAGGTGGTTCACTATGCGGCCAAGATGGGCAAGGCGACCGGCTGCA
The DNA here is from genome assembly GCF_052117165.1 of Agathobaculum sp. LCP25S3_E8. Lineage (NCBI taxonomy): Bacteria > Bacillati > Bacillota > Clostridia > Eubacteriales > Butyricicoccaceae > Agathobaculum > Agathobaculum sp. LCP25S3_E8. The sequence continues at coordinate 9,192 of NZ_JBQKJR010000011.1, read as the reverse complement.
CGGTCAACCAGCTTTGCAAGGCTGACCGTAAGAATTACTTTTATCCCGACCTGCCCAAGGCGTACCAGATTTCGCAGTTCGATGTGCCGATCTGTGAAAACGGCGAGGTGTTCTTCTATGTTGATGGCGAGAAGAAGTCCTGCCGTCTCGAGCGCATCCACTTCGAGGAGGACGCGGGCAAGCTGCTGCATGACGAGATCGACGGCACGGTGGTGGACTTCAACCGTTGTGGTGTGCCGCTGATTGAGATGGTCACCAAGCCTGATCTGCATTCCTCGGCGGAAGCGAAGGAATTCCTTGAAATGATTAAAAATACGCTGTCCTACCTCGATATCTGCGACTGCAAGATGGAGGAAGGCTCGATCCGCTGCGACGTGAACGTCTCCATCCGTCCGGAAGGCTCGGAGGAGCTGGGCACGCGCGTGGAGATGAAGAATATCAACACGTTTTCGGGCGCGGTTCGTGCGATTGACTATGAAATTGCCCGCCAGATCGAAGTGGTCGAGAACGGCGGCGAAATTCAGCAGGAGACCCGTCGCTGGGATGATGTGAAGCTCAAGAACACAGTCATGCGCACCAAGGAGGATGCGCAGGACTACCGTTATTTCCCCGATCCGGACCTGATTGCGGTGGAAATTTCGGATGAGTGGATGCAGCAGATCGAGAGCGAAATCCCTGAGCTGCCGATTTCGCGTTATGAGCGCTATCTGAACGAATACGGCATGACCGCGATGGAGGCGCGTCTGATTTCGGACAGCTTTGCCAAGGCGGAGCTGCTCGACGCGGCGGCAAAACAGGTCAAGCCCAAGGCGGCGGCAAACTGGATTCTGTCCGATATCTCCAAGTATCTCAACGACAAGGGCGTGGAATTGCCGGACACCAAGCTGACCGCAGACAAGCTGGTCGATTTGGTCAAACTCATTGAAGCGGGCACGATTTCGGGTGCGGCTGGCAAGAAGGTTCTGCCTAGCATGTTCGAGACTGAAGAAACGGTTGAGGCGATTGTAGAGCGCATGGGCCTCAAGCAGGTGTCCGACGAGGGTGCAATCCTTGCCATCGTGCAGGACGTGATTGCAAAGAACGAAAAGGCAGTCGCGGACTTCAAGGCAGGCAAGAATGTCACCGGTTTCCTTGTGAGCCAGTGCATGAAGGCTTCCAAGGGGCAGGGCAACCCGCAGATCATCAACAAGCTGATTGCACAGGAGTTGGCCAAGCTCTAAGTAGGTTTTCCTACATGATAAGCGGAGGTGCTTGCGGTGAAAAAGTTAGGTTGGATAGGGATTGTTCTCGTTTTCGTCTTTTCATTGGCCGCCTGTGGTTCGAAGAACCCACAGGACATGGTTTCGGAAGCGCTTGGGGTGGATGCTTCTACCGGCAGCACAATGTCCAGTATGGACACGCATAGCGGCAACGGCGACGGCACGTTCTGTGTTGTGCTGCATTTTGACGGTAACGAGATGATAAAACAGATCAAAGCAGACAACGCATGGAAACCATTTCCGCTGGACAAAACCGTTCAGACGTTGGTATATGGGGTGTCTGATGAGACAAGCAGTGTCGGCCCGTTTTTGACGGATGAAGACGGCAAGGTCTTAGTGCCTGAGATTGCAAATGGATATTATCGTTTGATCGATCGGCAGGTGGAGCAGGGAAAGGCAACCGGTACGGATATTCTGAACCGGGCGTCTTTCAATTTCACCGTGGGGATTTATGACACCGATACCAATACGCTGTATTGCTGTGAGCTGGATACTTGAATAAACGCATAAAAAAGCCTGAGGGAGCATCCCTCAGGCTTTTTTGTTTCATGTATGACATTTGATCGAATGGAAAAACTGAAAACAAGCGGCAAAATAGATGCTGTAAACAGAAAGAACGACATAGTATAGGAATATGGAAGAATGATGTAGGATAAAAATCGAACAAATGTTTGATTTTGGGGCAAGAGCATGTTATAATGAGGGTAACCAATGTAAGTATAGCTGGAAGGGAGAGAGAAATGGTGTCGGCAAGTGCAGCGCAGACGCGCATCTACTTTGCAATCGATCTGAAGTCCTTCTATGCTTCGGTAGAGTGTGTGGAGCGCGGGCTGGATCCGCTCACCACCAATCTGGTGGTGGCAGACCCCAACCGCACGGAAAAGACCATCTGCCTTGCGGTGTCACCCTCGCTCAAGGCCTATGGAATCCCAGGACGGGCGCGCTTGTTTGAGGTGAACGAGCGGCTCAGGCAGGTAAACCAAATGCGCCGGTATCAGGCACCGGGGCATCGCCTAACCGGCAAATCCTGTGATGACAGCACGCTGCGGAAAAATCCGTCCCTTGCGGTGGATTATCTGACTGCGCCGCCACAAATGGCGCATTATCTTGCGTGGAGCACAAGAATTTATGAGATCTATCTCAAATATATTGCGCCGGAGGATATCCATGTGTATTCGATTGACGAGGTGTTTATCGATGCGACTGCCTATCTGCCGCACTATGGCCTGACCGCGCGCGAACTGGCCGCCCATATCGTGCGGGATATCCTGCACACAACCGGCATCACGGCAGCGGCAGGTATCGGCACCAATCTGTATCTGGCCAAGGTTGCGATGGATATTGTGGCGAAGCATATCACACCGGATGCGGATGGTATCCGCATCGCGCAGCTCGACGAGATGTCCTATCGGCAGCAGTTGTGGACACATCGGCCGCTGACCGACTTCTGGCGGGTGGGGCACGGCTACGCACGCAAACTGGAGCAGCACGGGCTGCGCACCATGGGTGATATTGCGCGCTGTTCCATAGGAGCACCGCAGGATTACTACAACGAAGAATTGCTGTATCGTCTGTTCGGTGTGAATGCAGAGCTGCTGATTGACCATGCATGGGGATTTGAGTCATGCACGATGGAGGAGATTAAGTCCTATCGTCCGGCGCAAAAAAGTATTGCCTCCGGGCAGGTGCTGCAAGAACCGTATTCCTTTGCCGATGCGCGTTTGGTGGTGCGCGAAATGGTTGATTTGCTTGCACTTGAATTGGTGGAAAAGCATTTGACAACCGACCAGATTGTGCTGACGGTGGGATATGACCGTGTTAGTCTAACCGATCCAGCGCGGCGTGCGCAGTATCAGGGTGCTGTTGTGACCGACCATTATGGCCGTACAATACCAAAGCATGCGCATGGTACGACAAATTTGGAACAGCACACCGCATCCGCTAAGCTGTTGACCGATGCGGTAAGTGGACTCTATGATCGTATTGTGCGGCGCGAACTGCTTGTGCGGCGGTTATCGCTGTCGGCCAATCACCTGCGGGACGAGGCCACATTGGAGCGAGTGCCGGAATATGAGCAGATTGATTTATTTACTGATTATGCGGCGCGGCAGCAGCAGGAACGGGAGCAGGCTGCTATACTGGCGCGAGAACAGCAGATGCAGCAAGCGATTCTTTCCATCAAGCGTAAATTTGGCAAAAATGCGATTCTGAAAGGCATGGATTTGCAGGATACAGCGACCACGCGGGCGCGCAACGACCAGATCGGAGGACATAAGGCATGAGAAAAAACGAAGTGGAGCGATATGCGGAGCTGCTGTATTTGCCGCATCACACATCGTTGCGGCATCCGCCTATGCCGCGGGAAAATCGTGCGGCGCAGTTTGCCCCTTTTGCTGCATTGACCGGTCATGTGGATGCAGTCGCGGAAACCGCGCGGTTGACCCAGCCGCGTGCAGCGCTTGACGAAGGCGTGATCGCTGAACTGGACGCACGCATCGGTCAGCTGCGCGCGCAGATCGGCACACAACCGGCAGCGGAGATTACCTATTTCGTGCCGGACCATAAAAAGGAGGGCGGAGCGTATGTGACCGTACGCGGCCGCGTTTGTAAAATACGCGATTTTGAAAAGCAGATCGTGCTGGAAGACGGCACGATCGTGCCGGTGGAGCAGGTGATGGACCTGCATTTGCTATGATGAAACAGGCCGACCGCGGAAAGCGGCCGGCCTGTTTGGATTGCTCACTCGAAGTAAAATAAATCTTCGAATTTTTTGTCCAGTGCGATGCACAGAATGAGCGCGAGCTTGGCGGTTGGGTTGAATTGTCCGGTCTCGATGGAACTAATCGTGTTGCGTGATACACCGACCAGCTCGGCCAGCTGTGCCTGCGATAAATTTTTCTCACCGCGCGCTTCTTTCAGACGGTTGCGCAGAATCAGTTTTTCGTTCATCGCTCATCCCACCACGCGCATTACATAGGTGATAAGGTTGGTAATGGAGAGAAAACCGCCTGCAATGGAGGTCACCAATAGAGATTTATCTTTGCTGAACCGATAGCGGGGATAGGCTTCGGCTGCAACATATGCCCAAAAGACTGCGGCCAGCGCGTCGTTTGACCGATTGGTACACATGTTGAAAATGAAGAGAAAAATCAGAACGGTGATGAATGAGATGATGCCGATTTGTCTGCCCTGATTTTCTGCATTCTTTTTGCCTTCATCCAGATTTTCTCTGCGGCTTTTTGCCAGAATTTCCTCTTTATTCATAGGGAACACCTCACTGTCTCTATCCAATAATATACCAAGTGTTCTTTGCATATTCAGTATAACACGCCAAGTAAACTTGTCAAGAAGATTTGCAAAGTTTTCTTGGCAAAATGCTTGGAAGCGGAAAATCGGACGTAAAATCTATCCATCACTGTGGATGGCGTATTGTTTCCGGCAGGGGAAACGGGTATAATAGAGTCTACGGGCGGGCTGCGGCCCACCGTAGAGAAAAAAGGAGGAATGTTCCTTGCAGATAGAGAAAACCCTGCAAACGCTGTGCGCGCTGCCGGCGGTGAGCGGGTTTGAAGAACAGGCGGCACAGGCAGTTGCCGCGCTGCTGCGTCCGCTGTGTGATACGGTTGAAATCGACCACAACGGCAATGTGCTGGGCTATAAGGGCTGCGGTCGCAAGCACGCCAAAACCGTGCTGCTTGACGCACACCTCGACCAGATTGGCTTTGTCGTTACCGAGGTGCTGGACGGTGGCTTTTTGCGCTTTGCGCCGGTGGGCGGCGTTGACCCGCGCATGCTGCTGGCAACCGAAGTGACTATTCTGGCGGACGAGCCGTTATACGGCGTTGTCAGCTGCATGCCGCCGCACCTGCTGAAAGCGGGCGAACAGGATAAGGCGGTGCCGGTGGATCAAATGCTGATTGACACCGGACTGGAAAACGCCAAGGAGAAAATCCGTATTGGCACGCCGATCGTGTTTGCACAGCAGCCGGTCAAGCTGCTTGGCGGGCAGGTTTGCAGCAAATGCTTGGATGACCGCGCGGGCGTGGCCGCGATTCTGCTTGCGTTGGAAAAAATCAAAAAGCATAAAAAGCGCCGCTGTAATATCGCGGTGCTCATCAGCGCGCAGGAAGAAGTCACAGGCCTCGGCGCACAGACCGGCGCGTTTGTCGTACAGCCGGAGTATGCAATTGCGGTGGACGTAACGCACGGTAAAACGCCGGATGGCCCGTCGGACGGCGTGTTTGAGTTGGGCAGCGGCCCGGCCATCGGCGTGGGGCCGAATCTGCACCGCGGGCTGACCAAGCGGCTTATCAAAACCGCGAAGGCCAACGATATCGACTATTCGCTCGAGGTGATGGAGGGCAATACGGGTACGAATGCGTGGACAATGCAGATTGTCGCGCACGGCATTGCGACTGCACTGCTGTCCATCCCGGAGAAATACATGCACACGCCGGTCGAGGTAGTCAAAACATCCGATGTGGAGGATGTGGCAGAACTGATGTATCGGTTCCTGTGCGACTTTGACGGGGAGGTGGAAGCATGACCGAACTGCTCAAAACGCTGTGCGCGCTGCCCGGTCCATCCGGCTGTGAGGACGCGGTGCGCGAGTTTGTGCTCAAAAAAGCAAAACCTTTCGCGGATGAAATCCGAACGGATTCCATCGGTAACGTCATGGTGTTCCGCAAGGGGAAAAAGACACTCGAGCGGCCGGTCGCCGTGTGCGCGCACATGGACGAGGTTGGCGTTATCGTCAAAAAAATCACCGAGGATGGCATGCTGAAATTTGGTTTTGTCGGCGGGGTCGACCCGCGCGTTGTAATCGGCAAGGGCGTGCGGTTTGGCGACACGCGCGGCGTCATCGGCATCAAGGCGGTGCATTTGACAACCGCTGCCGAGCGGCGCACTATGCCCAAAATTAAGGACTTATATATCGATATTGGCGCAACCAGTCGCACGGCGGCCGAAGCCAAGGTTTCGCTGGGCGATTACGGCGTGTTCGATTCGGATGTGGTGCTGTTCGGAGATGGGCTCATCAAAGCCAAGGCAATTGACGATCGTATCGGCTGCGCGGCGCTGCTGACGCTGCTGGAGGAGCAGCCGCTGGTTGATACCTGGTTCTGCTTTACCGTGCAGGAGGAGACCGGCCTGCGTGGTGCGGCGAGTATGGCCTATGCGCTCGACCCGGGATTTGCGCTCGTCATCGAGGGCACGACCGCAGCCGATTTGGCGGAAGTGAAGGATGGTAAAGCGGTTTGCCGCGTGCGCGGCGGGGCGGTTATTCCGTTCATGGACGGCGCGACGATTTATGATGCGGCGCTGTTTGAGATGCTGCGTGACGCATGTATCCGGCGCGGCATTCCGTGGCAGACCAAGACGCGCATTTCCGGCGGCACGGATGCAGGCCGCATCCATAAGAGCCGGGCAGGCGTGCGCGTGTGCGCCGTGGCCGCGCCCGTGCGCTATATCCATTCGCCGTCGAGCGTGGCGGCACTGAGCGACTGCGAGGCGGTTTTGCAGGCTGCACGCGCATTTCTGGAGGAACTGGGAGGAGAAACCGAATGAGCAAGGTTTTTGATTTATGGAACGAGGTCGGCGGTGCGTTTGGCCCATCCGGCCGCGAGGATGCCGTGCGCGAGGCGATTGCGGCCATCGCAGGAGAATATATTGACGACGTGACGACCGACGCGTTGGGCAATCTCATTTGCCGCAAAAAGGGAAGCGGTAAAAAGGTGCTGTTTGCCGCACATATGGATTCCATCGGCGTGGTGGCCACCTATATCGACGAAAAGGGATTTATCCGCTTTTCGCAAGTCGGCGGCTTGTTCAAGGGCGACCTCATCAATATCACCGTGCGCTTTGCAAACGGTACGCGTGGGGTCATCTCTTATGAAGAGAAAACACCGTTTAAGGACTTGACGCTGGACAATCTGTTCATCGATATCGGCGCAAAGGACCGCGCGGATGCGGAAAAGCAGGTGCAAGTGGGTGATTTTGCGGTATTTGAAGCGCCACGCTTTGAGCAGAATGGTGTGCTGTGCGGCCCGTATCTGGACAACCGCATCGGCTGCGTGACGCTGCTGCGCGCGATGGAGCAGGTAGGGGAGACGGACAACGACCTGTATTTCGTATTCACGGCGCAAGAGGAAGTCGGCCTGCGCGGCGCGGGAGCGGCGGCGTTTGCCGTGCAGCCGGATGTCGCCATTGCAGTGGATGTGACCGACACGGGCGACCTGCCTGAGCGTAAAACGCCGATGGCAGTCGACATGGGAAAAGGCCCGGCGGTCAAGGTGATGGACCGCTCGGTCATCTGCACACCGGCGGTGTGTGCAGCACTCGAGCGGGCGGCTCACGACTGCGGCGTTGCCACCCAGCGCGAGATTTTACAGTTCGGCGGTACGGATACGGCCGCGCTGCAAAAGGCGCGCGCGGGCGTGCAGGCAGGCGCAGTGTCTATTCCGACGCGCTATATCCATTCTCCGAGCGAGATGTGCGCGGTGAGCGATGTCGAGGACGCAGCAAAACTGCTTGCGCGGTTTGCAATGACCTATGGAACAAACAATGCATAAAACAGCAGAAAACCGGACGGGATACGGAAGATATCGTGTCCCGTCCGGTCTGCAGTTGGAAGGCTCTATTCTGCAACGGGCAAAAGCATGAGCCTGTTTGTAGTTTGCTCCAGACTTGCAGCTTTTTTATAGATTTTTCTTGACAATCGCTGTCAAATTTGTTATTCTATTTTAGCAAGATTTATTTCGGTGAATCTATCCGGGTGTAGCGCAGCTGGTAGCGTGCTTGACTGGGGGAGATACCATCCAAAGGCCTCCATTATTATTTTATTCTAAATTAAAAATATATGCAACCGCTTATTTGTAAAAATAAGCGGTTTTTTTCGATATTATCAACTTAACCAAGTGATGACAATTAAATGAGTTTACTTGTATGATTTGTATGACTTGCATGATAGTATTTGGTCAGGTAGAATAAGTTTCGCAAAAACAAAAAAGACATGGTTTGCAGATCTTTGGTAGAATGAAGTCGCGACACACCATTCGAAAGGAGACAGCAAACCATGTCCGAGAAGATTGTACAGCTAAACGAGGAAGTTATCAAGGGGCAGCTCAAGGAACTTGTACGTGGAAGCGTAGAAGAAACACTCAATGAGCTTCTGGAGGCCGAGGCGGAGAAGCTAACCCAGGCGGCCCGGTACGAGCGTAACAAGCAGCGCCAGGGCTACCGCAGCGGTCACTACAGCCGCAACCTCACCACCACTTCTGGGGATGTCACTCTCAAGGTGCCTAAGCTCAAGGGAATCTCCTTTGAGACTGCCATTATTGAGCGGTATCGCCGCCGGGAGAGCAGTGTGGAAGAGGCTCTTATTGAAATGTACCTGGCAGGTGTATCCGTCCGGCGTGTAGAGGACATCACTGAGGCCCTGTGGGGCAGCAAAGTCTCTCCCTCCACCATCAGTGAGCTGAATAAGAAAGCGTATGTCCACATTGAAGATTGGCGGAACCGTCCTCTGCGAGGTGGGCGGTATCCATATGTCTATGTGGATGGGATCTACCTGCGCCGCAATTGGGGTGGAGAATTTGAAAATGTAGCCATTCTTGTGGCAATTGCGGTTAATGAGGATGGATATCGTGAGGTTTTGGGCGCCGCAGAGGGCATGAAGGAGGATAAGGCCAGCTGGATCAGCTTCTTCCAGTGGCTGCGTGGCCGTGGTCTGAACGGTGTGAAACTCATTGTTGGCGACAAGTGTCTTGGTATGCTGGAAGCCGTGGGAGAGATATTTCCTGAGGCCAAATACCAGCGGTGTACCGTCCATTTTTACCGAAATGTGTTCTCTGTCACACCTCGCTCAAAGGTGAAGCTGGTGGCCAAGATGCTCAAGGCGATCCACGCTCAGGAGAGCAAGAAAGCCGCCCGAGAA